>NZ_WJYH01000033.1:0-56823 GCF_009668065.1 Acinetobacter sp. RIT698 | reverse complement strand
TCAATTGAATTTACTAAAACCCTAAAAGAAAATACTTTATACATATCGGTCTTTATATTTGTCGTAATTTGTCAATGAATTCGTGGTGAAATGTCAATACGCATATTTCTAAATTTTATACTTTAACACTGTGTTGTGAATATTTATCAATAAAACTCCACAACTTTTATAACTTTAAGAAATGATTTAAATCAATACCAATCGATAAGACAGCACGAAGGATTTGTGAATCTTGGTATGTATTTTAGTTTGAGACGACGATATAGACCATGACAAGAAAATTTTTATAAATTGGAGTACGTATGCAAGATTTTAATTTATCCAAGTGGGCATTTTTAATTTCAACAGTAGTTTATTCAAGCTATTCTTTTGCGGGTTTTAATGTAAATCCAATTGTAGACAGCTATGAAAATAAAAATAGTCCTCAACCAATTGTGCTTGTACATGGCTTAGCAGGGGCAGAACATGTAAAGTTTTTAGGAAAATTTTCTATTTATGACTACTGGGGCTCAACATTAACTCAATTGGCTGAACAGTCTACACCAGCGATAGCAGTTTCTATAAGTCCTTTAAATAGCAATGAATATCGTGGTGAAGAATTAATCAAGCATTTACAGTATATTCAAACGACTTACTATCGTGATGACGTTAAATTTAATTTAGTAGGACATAGTCAAGGTGGACCGACATCTCGTTATGCGCTTGGGGTTAAACCTGAGTTGGTGTCCTCCATCGCGACTGTTGGTTCTCCACATCGGGGAAGTCCATTTGCTGATCAAAATATCCAAGAATATGAAGCAACTGGAAAATTAGATATTAGCAGTATGTTGCCTTATTCTTCGCTACAGTCTGTGTTGAATTTTTTGCAAAATATCATTTATAGACATGATTTTTTAAGTGCACTTCATAAAATTATAATTGATGGCAGATTAGATGAAAATGATATTAAAACCTTTAATGCCAACACCTCGTTCTGGGTGTGGGGCGGTGAGGGTGTTAGAAAATTACCAGATGAAGATTATCGTCGTAACAGTCTAAATTATATTAATTTGCTTGAAGGGATCCGAGCCAATAGTGCCAAAAGTATGCAAGATTTTAATACTTTATTCCCTGAAGGTATTCCCATTTCTGCTCAATGTCTAAAACAGACAGCTAACCCAAGCGATTATAATCTACCCAATACACCTGATCGATATTTTATCAAAGGATCCAATGGAAATTCCTATCCTATTTATATGACATCATGGACGGGAAAAATTGATGAAGTGGTAAATTTATTTCCCAACCAAGCACATGATGGTACGGTCTCGGTATGTAGTAGTCGTCTAGGAAACTTAAAAGGAATTTATAACTGGAAACATAGAGAACAGTCAGGAACGTTTAGTAAATACGATGAATCATTCTCAGTTTCAGGCTGGCCTTGGAATTGGGGTTGGATTCAAACACCGACGAAATGGGCAACAATTCCAAACCCAATTGATGTTTTAAAAGATCATGCAAATTATTTAAAGGAAAATAATATGTGATTGACTTTGGGCTATATTGATCTATAAAGAATAAATATAGCCTGATTTTATTTAAAACAAAAAATCAGGGATTTTAAATGAAAAAAAGTATTTTAGTTTCATCTTTTTTTCTAGTGGTTATTGTTTGTTTTCTATGGCTTGTGTTTAAGCCAATAGATAAAAAGACAAATAATCAGGAGGATTTAAAGCCAGATCAAGCGACCGCTTTAAATATAGGTAGTATAAAACCAAGCAATGGTTTTATACCCATTGCGGTTGATGCGTTTGGAGGGAATATTTACTGCGAATTAAGTTTTGATACAAATCAAACTTTTGTTTTAGACAATATGACCAAGGATTGTTTTGATAAGCTGTTAAAAAATAATCCAACTGAATCTGATCCTACCAATTTTGGTTTAAATTTTTTCAATAAGCTGTTGGTTGATCCGGCTCAAAGTATCGTAAAGGATTTATGGATTAGGTATGTCAAATATACCGATCAGGTCATTTTAACGCATAAGGCACATTCGAAAAATCAAGCGAATTATAAAAATGCGAAAAGACTTGTAGATGCGATTCGATCTATCCGAGAAAGATTTTTTACCCCCTTTGAGATAAAGGCATTATTTGGTGCAAGTGACAAAATTGAAGATTATGAGTTGGTTGTTTTAAAAATAAATGACTCTACAGGGATGACAGATGATGAAATCGAACAGGAACTCAATACAGCGATAAACAACCTGCCCGAAAAATCGAGAAAGGCCATAAAGTTTAATAAAGACTTTAACGATGTATCTCGTAAAGTTCAGGAAATAAAAAATAGAGGAGGTTCACAGGAAGAGATCCGCAAGGAGCGGTTAAAAGTGTTTGGTCCTGAAGTGACCGAGCGGATGGAATCTGTTGATAAATCAAGAGCGCAATTTAAAAACCAAGCAGAAATATATATGCAAAAGCGAGGTGAAATTTTGCGGCGTGATTTGAATATGCTTGATCAGGAAAAATCAATTGAAGCGCTTAGAAAAGAAATTTTTAGTGACAGATATGATAAGCGGAGAATTATCAGTTTGGAAAAAATTTATGATACGGAAAAATCGTTAGATATTCTCAATTAATGTAAGTGTATTCAATGAATCAATCTAGTTAATGGGACCGTAGAGAATAAATAAATTTAGGTCTTATTTAGTATTTGTAATGTAGCCATAGTTTAAGGAGTAAAGTATGACAGCCAAAATTACACGACGAGAACTTATTCAAAAAAGCCTATTCGGTTTTGGTGCACTGTCTTTATCTGCGGGTTTTACGGGATGTAATGACAGTTCAGATCGAGAATCAACAACACTACAAGTCAATTTTGAACATGGGGTTGCCAGTGGAGACCCTTTACAAGATCGCGTGATTTTATGGACACGCTTAACGCCCAATGATAGCAGCGCACGTTTGCAAGTGACTTGGGAAATTGCTTTAGATGATCAATTCAAGCAAATCATTAAAACAGACAAAGTCACCACAGCAAAAGCACAAGACTTCACGGTGAAAGTTGATGCCACAAACTTAAAACCAGATCAACGCTATTTCTATCGTTTTAGCTTTGGCAATAAAGTTTCACCAGTTGGACAAACCAAGACGCTACCAATCAACCCCAGCAAAGTCAGTTTTGCGGTATGTTCTTGCGCGAATTATCCAGCAGGGTATTTCTATGTTTATCGTGAAATGGCCAAGCAAGATGTTGATGTGGTGATTCATTTGGGTGACTATATTTATGAATATGGTCAAGGTGGTTATGCAACAGAAGATGCTGTGAAGTTAGGACGCACTTTGCCTGCGGACAATAATCAAGAAATTATCAAGTTAGATGATTATCGCAAACGCTATGCGTTATATCGTAAAGACAAAGATTTACAAACATTGCATCACCGTCATCCATTTATTGTGATTTGGGATGATCACGAGCTGGCAAACGATACATGGCGAGAAGGCGCTGAAAATCACCAAGCCAATGAAGGGGCTTTCTTCGATCGTAAACTTGCTGCATTACAAGCATACTTTGAATGGATGCCGATTCGTCCTATTTCCGCAAATGATCATCTCAATATTTATCGCCAGTTTGACTTTGGTTCACTGGTGCAATTGACCATGTTAGATACCCGTATCCTTGCCAGAGATAAGCAACTGGAATATACCGATTATATCACCGCTTCTGGTATGGATTTTCAACGTTTTCAGACTGACTTAACCAATCAGAATCGAACCTTGATGGGGTATACCCAACGTGAATGGTTACAGCAAAAGTTGGCTCAATCCAAGGCAACTTGGAATGTATTGGGTCAGCAAGTGTTGATGGGTAAGATATTAATCCCTGCTGAATTATTGGTACCGTTGAGTGCAGTTCTGAGTGGAAACGCAACTCAAGAGGTTTTAAATCAAATCAATACGATGATCATGGAGTTAGTGCAACTGAAAATGCGTGTGCTACAGGGCGATCCAACATTGACAGCAATTGAAAAGGCACGTTTAACCACTGTCGCACCTTATAATTTAGATGCTTGGGATGGTTATTATGCTGAACGTGAAATTCTGTATGGCACCTTAAAAGTATTGAACAAGAAGGTCGTAGTGCTGGCAGGTGATACCCATAATGCATGGTCATCAGAGTTGTATAGTCAGGCGGGTGATTTTGTCGGTGTTGAGCTGGCGACAAGTTCAGTGTCATCGCCGGGAATTGAAAAGTATCTCAATATTCCAGTGGAACAGTTACAGCAGTTTGAAATGGCGTTTACCACACTGATTGATGAATTGGATTATACCAACCTAAATCAACGTGGTTATCTGAATGTCAGCTTTACTGCAACGCAGGTTCAAGCGGACTGGATCTATGTCGATACCATTAAAGAGCCGCAATATACTGTGGATACAAAACGTGGGCATCAAGTGGTGCTGAATAATCAATTGGTCAATACCCGTTCGATTAAGAAAACTGCTTAATAAAAGTCTATTTAATTTTATATCGCCTGACTACTGAAGAAGATTTAGAAGCTATTGCTATCGCATCATTTCTTCAGTAGTACATGGCTAAACTGTCTTTGTACACATAATGATTGAAATAACACAAGAATATCAGGAGTAAAAAACCATGGCTGGATTATCGATTTGGCACGTACTTATTTTTGCAATTGTGGTGATCTTACTTTTTGGCACATCTAAATTAAAAAATTTAGGTAAAGATGTCGGCGGTGCGGTGAAGGATTTTAAAAAATCAATTCAAGATGATGAAACAACCACTGCTGCACTGAATGAACCAAGAACACAGGAACATCAAAATAGCAATGCTGATGTGAACTCTACGGTAAAGCACTAAAACTGGAGAACTAACACATGCTTGATGTCGGATTTTCTGAATTATTGGTTTTTGGGATTATTGCACTGTTGGTGTTAGGACCAGATAAACTCCCTGAAGCTGCGCGTTTTGTTGCGAAATGGTACAGTAAATTGAAACGTCTCATCAGCAATGTTCAGAACGACATTGACCGTGAATTACGCTTATCTGAATTGCGCGAACAGATGAAGAATGAGATGCAGCGTATTCAAGAATTAGAGCAAAAAATGCAGGCGCAGATGCATGAGCTACAGCAATTATCGGCTATGCCTGGAGATGCTATACAGCAAGAGCAAGCGCCAGCACGATTAGAGAAACAGCAATTAGAGCAACCGCAATTAAAAGAACAGCAAATAGCCCAGCTGAGAGTGAAGCAGATTTATCAACCTGTCTCACGTGATATTCCTACAGTCTATTTGCCAAGTATCTGGTTAAAACAAGTTCAATGTAATGATGAAAAACTCAGTATTGATCTTGTTCAATCCAAGTCAATATCGCAATTGAAGGTGGCCGTATGACATCAATGATACCGCAGCTACAAGAGCAAGTTTCCGAAGAAGCGACTCAGCTTGAAGCAATGCCAATCACCCGACATTTGATGGTGTTGCGTCAGCATCTGTTTAAAATTATCGGGGTATTAATTGTGCTTTTTTTCTGTTTGTTGCCATTTGCAAACAGAACTTATTCAATGTTATCTGAACCACTACGTGCCCAATTACCTGCCAGTTCGACCATGATTGCTACAGATGTAACTGCAACATTTATGGCACCTTTTAAACTGAATTTCTTTATTGCGCTGATGCTGGCGGTGCCTTTTATTATTTATCAGATTTGGGCATTCATTAAACCTGCGTTGTATGAAAAAGAAAAGAGTCTGGCATTCCCATTGTTATTGAGCAGTATTTGCTTGTTTTATTCAGGGATTGCCTTTGCCTATTTTATTGCCTTACCTTCGATTCTGCATTTTTTTATCAGTGTTTCACCTGATACCGTTGCGCCAATGACAGACATTAATAGTTACTTAAGTTTCTGTTTAAAACTCTTTTTGGTGTTTGGGGTCACTTTTGAAATTCCAATTATTACACTGGTATTGATTTTAATCGGTTTGGTCAGCACGCAAACGCTGGTGGAAAAAAGACGCTTTATTATTGTGGGCTGTTTTTTTATTGCGATGTTTGTCACGCCACCAGATGCTATTTCGATGATCATGTTGGCAATTCCAATGTGGATGTTGTTTGAATTGGGATTGGTATTTGGCAAGATGATTGAAAAACGTAAACGTGTATAAGTGCTGATTTGTAGCGAAAGTGGTTAAGTGTTGCTTTGTTCTATTCAACCCTTCTTTTTTAAAGCAGACGAATTTATATTTAAGTGTATAAATTCGCCAGATCTCTAGATTTTAACCTATCCTTGTCTCATGGGTGAGTTCGTAATACTGTTCTAAACCCCACATGCGTTGCAGCCAAATCAAACTCTTGCGGATATCGACTACTATTTCGATAACGAGAGCAATAACTCGAAGCACATAAGAAAGAACCACCTTTAATCACATATTGGGTTGCTGCGATGCTTTGCTGACGCAGATCAGTATAATTTCCCATATGTTGATCATGCGCGCCTTGATATACAGAAGAGGTCCACTCCCAGACATTCCCAATCATATCGAACAATTGGAACGCATTGGCAGGGTAGCAGCCGACAGGTGCCACACCTGCAAAATGGTCTTCAACAGAATTATGCATTGGAAATTCACCTTGCCAATAATTGGCTTGTGGATGTTGATGGGCATCCTGAGGCGCTTGATGCAGTGGCGTATCGGTTTTTGAGCCCGCCTTTGCAGCATATTCCCATTCTTGTTCGGTAGGTAAATCTCGTCCTAACCAAACTGCGTAATGTTCAGCATCATTTTTGGTCACATAGCGAACAGGTTCAGCAGGGCGTGGAGCTTGACCCGAAGCGCCATTAGGCGTTTTCCAAGTGTAATCAGACTTGAGTTGCCACCACTGATTAGGCTTATTGGCATCTGGTGAAAATACAGCTGCCTGTTTCTGTTGCTCTGCGTCGGTTACATAGCCGGTTGCTTTTACAAAACTACTAAACTGCGCCACAGTCACTTCGGTTTGATCGATCCAGAAACCCTCAACTTGACGTTGTTTTTGCCCAAAATTGAGTTCATCGGGATAGGCTTTATCGGAGCCGAGCTGAAATGATCCTTTGGCAATCCAAACCATACCTGCTGTTGGCTTTTTTTGCCATGCATTGGGTAAACCTGAATAGTGTTCGCATTGCTGCAATGAACCAAGTGGTATAGAAGCTTTGCTGGTTTGTTTGGGAGAATGGTGCGAGTCGGGCGTAGCTTTATTGCAGCCTGTTACAAGGAACAGGCTACATAGTGAAATTAAAAGAGGGCTAAACTTCATTGAATGTTGTATTCCTTCACCCCATTTTGTTGGGTATATTTGTTATACACATCAAGTAGTTCTTGTAGTTTTACTGGGTTATTTTGTGCAAGGTTTTGGGTTTCACCACGGTCATTTTTTAAGTTATATAATTCCCAAGCTCCCGTTCCTAGCTCTGCTTTACCTTGTAAAGCAATTTTCCATTCGCCTTGACGCGCATATTTACTGCCATGCAATTCATCTGCAAAACTAAAGTTTACAGGACGAATCGCCTGTGCTTTATTTTCAAGCACCGATTTCCACGAGTAACCGCTTGGGGTATTAATCTGACGACCTTTATATTGACTTTGTGGGACAGCAATATTGGCATAATCTAAAACAGTTGGGAAAACATCGAGCACTGAAGCAAAACCATGATAGGTTGCTTGCGCTTTATTTTGATGAGGAAGTTTAACAATGGCTGGTGCTGTGGTTGCACCTTCACCCGCAGTATCTTTCCATAAATGGAAAGGTGCAGCACTGACTTCAGCCCAACGCGGACCGACATAGTGATAAGAACTGGATGTACCGACATTGTTCACCCGATTATCAAAACCTGATTCAGCCCCATAACTACCACGAATAAAGCCTTCAGCTCCATTATCTGAAACAAAGAAAATTAAAGTATTGTCGTATAAGTTATTGCGTTTTAAATACTCAATCACGCGTCCAATATTGGCATCAAGGTTTTCGACCATACCCGCATAGATTTCCATTCTGCGTGCTTCTAAGACTTTTTGCTCTGCGGAAAGTTCATTCCATTTGCCATATTTTTGTGGTGCATTTTTTGTCGCAATCGGTTCGGCTGCAGTAAAGTTAGCTGGAATTAGACCAAGTTGTTTTTGGCGGGCAATACGACCATTACGGATCACATCATAACCAGCATCGTAAACGCCACGATAACGGTCACGATATTCAGCTGGGGCTTGTAATGGCCAATGAGGCGCGGTGTAAGCAGCATAGGCAAAGAATGGTTTTCCTGAATTTTTACCTGACTCTAAATAACTAATTAGCTTATCGGTGAAGTAATTGGTTGAGAAAAAATCATCGGGTAATGCTGAAATTGGAACAACTTTACCATCCTCCGTATAGGTGGCATTACGTTTATATGCACTAGGCGCTTGTTTAAAGTGTAAATCTAGACCTTGCAATAGCGTAAATGAATGATCGAAGCCTTTTACATGTGCGTTAGTTTCAGCGGTTAAACCGAGGTGCCATTTTCCACTGATATAGGTTCGGTAGCCATTATCTTTAAGCACTTCTGCTATTGAGAGTGAGCGCTCATTTAAGTAGCCCTCATAACCCGGCTGGCCTTTTAAGTGGGCAGGAGTGAGCTCAGCCATAGCCCCAATGCCAGCTAAGTGATGGTCTGTACCCGAAATCAATTGTGAACGCGTCGGTGAGCAGGTCGGGGCAGTATGGTAGTCCGTTAAAATACGACCTTCTTTGGTCAATGCGTCAATATTTGGGGTATGTATTTCTCCACCAAATGCCCCTAAATCCGAATAACCTAAATCATCAGCCATGATAAATAAAATATTCGGTTGTTTCTTGGTTTCCACCACAGTATTTGAATGGTCTGAATCATTATTACATGCTGAAATAGAAAGACTGATTAATGCAATAGAAAGTGTTGTAAGCAGATTTTTATGAGACATACGTGTCGACTTGGTTTTTTAAAAAATTAGGCTGAGTTTAGAGCGTTAATTTTTATGGTAAAAATAATTAAAATTTGATTGTTAATCTGAAAAAAAGAAAAGCCCTCAATATGCTTCCGAATAGATGTTGAAATCATTTAAAAGTAAGTATGTTGAGCTGTTTAATAAAACCAAAATACTTCTAGGCTTAAAAAAATGAGCACCATCAGCTTATAGCAAGGCCTTGGATATGCTTTAGGCATATTAGGAAAGTTTTATATTCGTGATAGTTTAATACATGATATTCAAATACACCTTTGTAATATCATTGGTTTTAGCATAGCAACAATTTGAATTTATCCAGTTCTACAATTTAATCTGATTAAACTTTAAACGCCGATGTAAATAAACAAGTCACTTTGATTACGAATGAATGTTTTTTAAACAAAAATATACAGAACTGTCTGTTTTTATGTTGATGGTGTATTGATTAATTGAAGATTATTGTGATAAATTCTACAGAATTAGAGGGAGATCTTTTTTAAAGATTCTTGATGCCTTGATCCTATTTCCCTTCCCCAAGGGAAATAGGAGTTTTTAAGGATTAATAAAAAACAACAGATAAAGATGTTTATAAAAGACTGAAAATACATTATCTCAATGGGAACATAGATAAATTTTATAAAATAACACATTTGTATGAATTCTACTTTTAAGAGTGAAAATACAAATCTATAGGTAAGTATTACGATGAAAATTTATGAAATGATATTTCATAAAGGAACTTATGAACAAACACGCTTATTTTATATTCAGAATAATAAAGCTTCACGTCAGCATTTTATTGAAAATATGCGTTTAGAACTTGAGCAAGAACTCAAGGACTTCAATCTCAGTTGTAAGTCTCAGTATAAGCATGATTTATTTGCCTTGTACAAAAAAGTCCAAAAAGAAAGCCACTTACATTTAGATGCGATGGAAGATGAATTTATACAAAATTCAAAAGCCATTTTTGATCAATGTATTTGTTTAATTGTTAAAAGCCATGAGGTTTTAAATGTTGTAAAACCGCTGATTTAAAAAAGTATCAGTAAAAATAAATAATCATTAAAAATCAATTCTATAAATTGGTAAGTTGGTGGTTTTATTGTCTTCAATCATAGTACAGTCAATTGCCGTTGTGCTAATTCATAGCCTTGATCTGCGGCTTTTTTCAGCCATTCTTTTGCTTTATTGATATCTTGAGGTAGACCTAAATTTCCATCTAAGTATAGAGATCCCAATTTAAATTGTGCTGTCACATCACCATTTTCAGCCGACTTAAGATACCAATAATTTGCAAGATCTAGATCTTTCTTGATATTTTTCCCATCTGAATATTCTTCAGCTAAATTGTATTGTGCCATCGCATTGTTCTGATTTGCAGATTTGGTCAGCCATTCAATACCTTTACGGGTATTTTTACCGACACCTGAGCCCCATAAATAACTCATTGCTAAACTGAGTTGAGATTCTGAATCACCCGCTTCTGCGGCTCTTTTAAACCAAAAAACACCTTTTTCTTCATCAAAGGACACACCCTGATTGCCACTGCTATAAAGATAACCCACTTGGTATTGCGCTTTTACGTCCCCATTGTTGGCTTTTTCGAGTAGCGCTTCAAAACTTTCTGCAAATACAAGTGTAGTGGGAAAAAATGTAACTATAATCAGAGGGTACATCAGCTTTTTAATTTTAAATTTCTTCATTTTTTCAATCATTTGTATCTTTTAATCAATAAAATTAAAGTGCAAAATTAAGTTATAGTCAACTTAATTTGAGCCAAGACTTATTCTATTTTGTCTTTCAAGTTTAGCTCCCTAGGGAACTAAACTTACCTAAATAATGAAAATGAAGAGCTTATATCACTCGACAAATTGGGGTAAAAGACGCTGTTAATACTACACAAAATTATCTAAACACTCGCATGTTTAGTGGTGAGCAGCATTAAAGCATCGTCCTAAGTATCCAGCTTACATATTTGGATAGTTAGGCCCACCACCACCTTCCGGTGTTACCCATGTGATATTCTGAGATGGATCTTTGATATCACAAGTCTTACAGTGAACACAGTTTGCAGCATTAATCTGGAAGCGCTTAGAACCATCATCATTTTCCATAATCTCGTAAACACCAGCAGGGCAGTAACGTTGAGCTGGCTCATCCCATTTTGGTAAGTTGACATTGATTGGAATCGAAGCATCGGTCAGCTTTAAGTGAGCTGGTTGATTCTCTTCATGTACGGTATTCGATACAAATACAGAAGATAAACGATCAAAGGTTAATTTACCGTCTGGCTTTGGATAGTTAGGTTTAAATGTCGCAGTATCTACAGTTTTTAATGCACTGAAGTCAGGTGCAAGGTCATGTAGTGTAAATGGCACTTTAAAGATATTTTGATCGATAAAGTTAAATGCACCACCCATCCATAAACCAAATTTATGCATCGCTGGACCAAAGTTACGTGAACGATGTAACTCTTCTTTTAACCAACTGTTGTTGAAATTGTCAGTATAGGCAGTCAATTCTTTAGCAAAGAAATCTTCGCCTTCAGCGACACGCGCAACCGCTAAATCACCACCTTTCTCATGACCTACTTGGATTGCTTCAAATACAGCTTCACCGCACAACATGCCCGATTTCATCGCAGTATGAGAGCCTTTGATTTTAGCAAAGTTTAAGAAACCAGCATCATCACCAATTAAGCAACCGCCAGGGAAAGTCAGTTTAGGTAGAGAGTTTAGACCGCCTTTAACAACTGCACGTGCGCCATAAGAAATACGCTTACCACCTTCAAGATATTGCTTGATCAGTGGATGTGTTTTCCAACGTTGCATTTCAGCAAAAGGATACATGTGTGGATTTTCATAAGATAAATCGACAATCATACCCAAGGTCACTTGGTTATTTTCAGCGTGATATAACCACCAGCCGCCCGAAGAACCCGTTTCTGCCAAAGGCCAGCCTGAACCATGCATCACTAAACCTGGTTTATGTTTTGCAGGGTCGATTTCCCAAAGTTCTTTGATCCCGATACCGTAATGTTGCGGATCAGCATCTTGATCTAAGCTGTATTTTGCAATCAGACGTTTACCGAGATGTCCACGGCAACCTTCTGCAAAAATTGTGTATTTTGCATGAAGTTCATAGCCAGGAGTAAAGTTATGAGTAGGTTCACCATCTTTACCAATACCCATATCACCAGTTTGGATGCCTTTTACAGAACCATCTTCATGATAAAGGATTTCTGAGGCAGCAAAGCCAGGGAAGATAGAAACTTCTAACTCTTCCGCTTTTTGACCTAACCAACGAACCACATTACCCAATGAAATAACATAGTTACCATCATTGTGCATGGTTTTAGGAACCATCCAATGCGGTGCTTCTTGTGACTTTTCAGCAGACATGAGGAAATAAGTTTTGTCCTCTGTCACAGGTACATTTAAAGGTGCACCTTGTTCTTTCCAGTCAGGAAAAAGTTCATTGATTGCACGCGGTTCAAGTACAGCACCAGAAAGGATATGCGCACCAACTTCAGAGCCTTTTTCAACCACACAGACGGAAAGGTCTGGAAGATTGTTTTCAAGCGCTAATTGACGAATTTTAATCGCAGCAGAAAGACCCGCAGGGCCTGCGCCTACGATCACTACGTCAAACTCCATTGACTCTCGTTGTAAATCTTTCATAAAAAGAAATCCTATTTCGCTTAGCGGTATTTTAATTTATTGGGCTAAAAATATCAAATAAAAAAGCATCAAAAAAGGGCTGCTTGATGAGCAAATTCAAAATGATACCCACAAAAAAGCCAGCTAGATTTAGCTGGCTTTAAAATGGGATAACTGATTTTACAAGGTTACTTTTACGATTTTTGCGGATCGTAGAGTTTTTCCTTGATGAAGAGGGCAGGAATAACGCCGCAAATTAAATAAGCAGCTCCCATCACCACAAAACCTAAACCAATAGAACCACCCGATGCCAAGTAGCCAATCGTTGCAGGCGCAAGTGCTGCACCAAGACGCCCCACGTTATAGGCACCACCAATCGCTGTACCACGAATCGCTGTTGGGAAACTTTCCGTCATATAGGTGGCATTTACACCATAAGGAATACCGTATAAAAATCCGAAAGCGATCAATAAATATAAAATGTTGCTGGGTGAGTTATAAAAAACAATCAGTGGTAGAAAAATAGCAGTCCCAATCGCACCAAAGGCATAAGTAAAGCGACGACCAAGCTTATCAGCCATCATCCCCGCAAGGACTTTACCGAGGATCATAGCGGTATAGGTACCGACCATATATGCGGTCATTTCCTTAAACTTCATGCCTAATTCACTTTCTAGATATGAAGGCATCCAGTTATTTACCCCATAATAACCAAATTGCAAGAAGCCTGCTGTGAGCGCCCACAAGATAAACATATTACGATTTCGTTTATCTTTAAAAATCAGTTTAAATGCCGAATTTTCCTCAGAATTTTTATCGCGTGTTGGTTGTTGTAAACGAGACTGTTGCCATGCGAGTGGTTCAGGCACCAAAAGATGCATTAAAACAGCAATTAATACAGGTACAATGGCAACATAAAACAGCATACGCCAGCCATGATCTGGAATAATCCATCCAGCGAGTAGCGTTGCAACAATATAGCCAACTGTCCAACCTGCTTGTAAGGTACCCAATACCGTTGTACGGTAACGTGTGGGTACATATTCCGCCATCAAGGTATTGCAGGCAATATAAAGCGAGCCTAGTCCGAGAGAAGCAAAAAAGCGTAATAGTCCAAATTCAAGAAAGCTTTGGGTAAAGCCTAGTCCACATGTAAGTAGTGAGAAGGTGAGAATAGAAATAACCACGATCCGTACTCGACCAAATTTGTCACATGCCCATCCCCCAAATATTCCACCGACAGCCATACCCGCCAAGGTAAAACTACCCAGCATACCTGCCTGCACGGAACTTAAACCAAAATCTGCCTTAATACTGTTGAGACTATAAGACAGCAGCATCAGATCGGCACCATCCACCAACAAGGCTAAAAATGCAAAAACAAATGCAATTTTCCAAGTGTGAGGTTGTATTGAAGAGAGATGTGTATTGTAGTTTGTCGCCATAATCCATTACCTACATTTGATTTACAGCACTTCAAATCGTTTTAAAGTGCCTAAAAATTAATTAAGACGCAGCGCGAATCATATTTCGAGCAATAATCATTTGTTGAATTTGGGTGGTGCCTTCATAGAGACGGAATAAACGCACATCTCGGTAAAAACGCTCAATTGCATATTCACTGATATAGCCAGAGCCACCATGAATCTGTACGCAACGATCGGCTACGCGACCACACATTTCAGTGGCAAACATTTTTGCGCATGATGCTTCTGTACTAACGTTGTGCCCAGCATCACGTTGTCTTGCTGCATCTAAAACCATACATTGCGCTGCATAAATTTCTGCTTTGGAGTCAGCAAGCATGGCTTGAATCAGTTGAAATTCAGCAATCGCTTGTCCAAATTGCTTACGCTCAAGGGCGAATTTTAAGGTATCGTCTAACATACGTATGGCAGCACCGACACTGATTGCGGCTATATGTAAACGACCTTTATCCAAGACTTTCATTGCGGTTTTAAATCCTACACCTTCGACACCGCCAATCAGTGCTGAAGCAGGAACCCGACAGTTTTCAAAAATCACATCACAGGTATGGGCACCTTTTTGCCCCATTTTTTTATCTGTTTTACCTAGAGAGATTCCTGCGGTTTTGCGATCTACGATAAAAGCAGAAATTCCACCAGCACCTTTAATGTCTGGATTGGTTCGTGCCATCACCGTAAATACCCCTGCATGAGGTGCATTGGTAATAAAGCGTTTGGTGCCATTTAAAATATAAAACTGACCTTCTTTTACAGCACTGGTTTTTAAAGAGGCAGCATCTGAGCCTGCATCTGGTTCAGTTAAGCAAAAAGAACTGATCACTTCACCACGTGCTAAACGGGGCAAGAAAAATGATTTTTGAGTTTCGGTACCATCAATAATCAGGCCACTCGAACCGATTCCATTATTGGTGCCGATCAGTGAACGAAAGGCAGGCGAAGTACGTCCAAGTTCAAAAGCGATGGACACCTCTTCTTCCATGGTCAAGCCAAGACCTTCGTATTCTTCTGGAATCGTCAGCCCAAACAAACCCAAAGCTTTCATTTGCTCAATGATGGCTTGAGGGATTTGATCTGTTTCCGCGACTTCATTCTCATGAGGAATAAGGACACCATCTACAAACTGTCGAATCATATCTACTAATTGTTTGAGTGTTTCCTGATCTCGAATCATAGTCTTGTCCTTTGTACAACATGTTGAAAACATCGAGCTGATGTTGCTAAAACCCTGCATATTGATGCGATAGTAATCAAAGGATCAGTAGAAAACAATATATTTTGAAAATTAATTTCGCAATGCGGTATATTGTGCTTGTTTTTCAGTTGGCTAATTATTTGATTTAATTAATCTATATTTGTTGAATAAAAATCATCACTTTTGATGAAAAAATTAAGTTTTATTTTTAAAGTTTTCTGTGTATATTAAAAATATATATCGCTATGCGAAATTTATGTTAAATAAATTTTCCTGTAGGAAATTAATCAAAGGTTAGTGGAATAAACATGGGTGCTTTAAATGGAATTCGTGTACTTGACTTAAGTCGAGTACTGGCTGGACCGTGGTGTGGACAGATTCTTGCCGATTTAGGCGCAGAAGTGATTAAGGTTGAAAGACCGAAACTAGGTGATGATACGCGTTCTTGGGGACCACCTTGGATGAAAGATGACGCCGGACAAGAGACACGAGAAGCCGCTTATTATCAGTCGACCAATCGTAATAAACTTTCTGTTGCAATTGATATTGCAAATCCTGAAGGGCAGGCGCTCATCAAAGCACTTATTCAAGATACCGATGTGGTCATTGAAAACTACAAAGCTGGTTCTTTGAAAAAATATGGCTTGGATTATGCTTCTTTATCAGAAATTAATCCTAAACTGGTTTATTGCTCGATTACGGGTTTTGGTCAAAATGGACCGAGAGCAGAAGAACCTGGCTATGATTTTATCATTCAAGGAATGGGTGGACTGATGTCCATCACGGGTGAAAAAGATGATTTACCCGGTGGTGGTTCGCAAAAAGTAGGTGTCGCATTTTCAGACTTATCAACGGGATTATATTCAACCATTGCCATACAAGCGGCTTTGCTCAATCGTCATATGACGGGTTTAGGGCAACATATAGATATGGCTTTACTTGATGTGCAAATTGCCACAATGGCAAATCAAGGAATGAATTATCTTTCATCTGGAAAAGTGCCTGTACGTTATGGCAATGCACATGCCAATATTGTGCCTTATCAATTATTTAAAGCCGCAGATCGAGAGTTTATCATTGCTTGTGGTAATGACACCCAGTTTATTCAACTGTGCAGAAGTATTGGTTTGCCAGAGTTACCCAATGATGTTCGATTTACCCGTAATGCAGATCGTGTTAAGCATCGTGATGAAGTAATAGAAATTTTATCAAAGCATTTTTTAAGCAAGACTGCCGATGAGTGGGTGAGTGCAATTTATGCTGCTAAAGTGCCTGTTGGTGTGATTAATAATCTAGAGCAAGCTTTTAATGAACCTCAAGTAATTGCGCGAGAGATGCTGGTAGAAATGCAACATCCTCAACGTGAAAAACTTACTGTGGTCGGTTCCCCGATTAAGCTTTCACGTACACCTGTAGAGTATAGAAATGCGCCTCCTTTATTAGGCGAACATACTCAAACAATCTTAGGTCGTATTATCTCTCCAGCAAAACTTGATGAGTTAAAAGCCAAAGGCGTGATAGGATAGTTTTTAAATAGATGATGTGAGCAGTCTAAAGCCATTTTTTTCAATAAAATAAGCAAATTTAGACTTTTCACATCGAGATGGATGCATCGTTTTATTTTCAAAGTGAATCAGATGATTGCTTTTTGCTATTTATAGAAAAAATAGATTATAATTTTCGCAGTGCGAAACAAATATGTGAATTGGTATAACCATGAATGATGCCGTAGATGCAGAACAAACAGAAAAATTATTAGCGCCTTTGAGGCATGAGTTATTGCATCCGATTGAAGATATGCAAGATGAAAATGATCGTCAATTTATTACAGCTTTAGGACGTGGTTTAGAACTCTTACGTTGCTTTACCCCAAAACATCAGCATTTGGGTAATCAAGAGTTATCACAAATGACGGGTTTGCCTAAACCGACCATTACCCGTTTAACGCACACATTGTCACGTTTGGGCTATATCAAGCAGGTCCCAAATTCAAGCAAATTTCAACTTTCAGTTGGGGTTTTGGCGTTTGGTTACTCCATGCTTTCTAATGTGTCTATCCGTAATATTGCACATCCCTATATGAAAAACTTAGCGGATTATGCGGGTGCTGCTGTGGCAATGGCAACGCGTGATCGTCTAAATATGATTTATTTGGATGTGGTACAAGGCAAGGGCAATATGACCATGCGTCGTCAAGTCGGTACTTATTTACCGATTCATTTAAGTTCAATGGGACGTGCATGTCTGGCTGCAATGCCTGAAGATGAAAGAGAGTTTTTACTTGATGCAATCCGTAGCAAACATAAAGACGATTGGATCAAGATTAACCGTGATTTAGATAAGGCATTTAAAGATTATCAAGATTTTGGTTATTGTTTTTCAATTGGTGAATGGCATAAAGATGTCAATTCAGTGGCAGTCCCTTTGATTCATGAACAACATGGTCTACTGGTATTTAACTGCGGCGGACCAAGCTTTATTATGAACCGTGAAAAACTTGAAGAGGATATTGCACCGCGTCTTCTCCACATGGTGAATAATATTCGTACTGAAATTAGCTAATTTTATTGCTTTAAAACTGAAAGGCCAGCAACGATCTACATTGTTGGCCTTTTTAATAAGATGCATGTTAATAAGATGCATGTTAAATAGTTTGCTTACGAAAAATAGGTGCTGTTTTTTTCATCAATGCACTCAGTGCTTGTTTAAATTCGTCACCTTGCAAACAAAGTGAGAATACAGTGGACTCATGATCGATCAGATTTAATAAATTATCGACAAGCATAGGATGCTAAGAAATGAGCCTCTAAATATAAAATAGTGAGTGGAAAGAATATGAAAACCAAAATTACAGAATTATTTGAAATTGAACATCCGATTATTCAAGGCGGTATGCATTATGTCGGTTTTGCCGAGCTGGCTGCTGCAGTTTCAAATGCGGGTGGGTTAGGCATTATTACCGGTTTAACCCAGCGAACACCTGAAAATCTAGCAAAAGAAATTGCCCGATGTCGAGAAATGACCGATAAGCCTTTTGGTGTCAATCTAACTTTCTTACCCACAGTCAATACACCTGATTATCCGGGTTTTGTCGAGGCAATTATTAAAGGTGGGGTAAAGGTTGTAGAAACAGCGGGTCGTAATCCTGAACAGGTCATGCCTTATTTAAAGGCCGCTGGAATTAAAGTGATTCATAAATGTACTTCGGTTCGGCATAGTCTAAAAGCTCAAAAAATTGGATGTGATGCTGTTTCTGTCGATGGTTTTGAGTGTGGTGGGCACCCCGGTGAAGATGATGTACCGAATATGATTTTATTGCCTTTAGCTGCCGATACCTTAGAAATTCCATTTGTTGCATCAGGTGGTATGGCTGATGGACGCTCACTTGCTGCCGCTTTAGCCATGGGGGCGGATGGTATTAATATGGGAACACGTTTTATTGCAACTCAAGAAGCGCCAGTACATGCAAATGTGAAACAGGCGATCTTGAATGCTACAGAAAGAGATACTCGTTTAATTATGCGCGCTTTGCGTAATACTGAGCGCGTTATGAATAATGCAGCTGTAGAAAAAATTGTAGCCAAAGAAAAAGCACTTGGTGACCAGATTAAATTTGAAGATATCATTGAAGAAGTTGCAGGTGTTTATCCTAAAGTGATGATCGATGGTGATGTCAATGCTGGGGCGTGGTCATGTGGTTTGGTTGCTAGTCTGATCCATGACATTCCGACATGTGATGAACTGGTCAACCGTATTGTAAAAGATGCAGAAGACATTATTCGTGGACGTTTATTCGGGCTTTTATAAACATCTATTTGAGTTCAGCTTTATCTCGATGATGAAAGACTGCTTTTAAAGATCAGCACAACACTATGAATTGTGCTGATTTTTAGCATCTGCAAGACAATAATATAGACACAGCAGGGCAAAAACTAAGCCCAAGATACATACACCTGTCCAGCCAAAATGTTTCCATGCATAGCTTCCACTCGTGGTCCCTAAAGCACCGCCAGCGAAATAACCTGTCATATAGATGGCATTGAAACGTGAACGCAATTGTTGGTTAAGCTTAAAGACAATACTCTGATTGGTGACATGAACAGCCGAGAGCGAAGCATAAAGGATAAGTAAGGCAATGATATAAAAGATAAAATTATAAGAAAGCAACAAAAACAATAGCCAACTTAAAATCAGACCGATACCACAACATATCGAAATTTTATGAATATAGCCTTGATCAATAAATTTACCTGAAAAATTGGCAACGAATGTCCCTAAAACACCGACAAACCCAAATAAGCCAATCGTAAAATCACTGAAAAAATAAGGCGCAGGAGCTAAGAGTAAAGACATGGTGGTAAAGGTTAAGCTTACACAGGCAAAGGTTAATCCACCAATATAGGTTCTGATTCTTAGGCGACAATTTTGAATAAAGATTTGCGGCAGTGAGTGAATTGTTTTGAGATAATTTTCAGATTTGGTTGGAGGAAATAAGCCAATATTACGGTACAAAATAATCGCAATGAGCAATAATAAAAAACCGCTGAGCAGATAAATAACATTCCAAGCAAAAAGCGTCGACATCATCCCTGATAATGAGCGTGCCAATAAGACACCCATCATTAACCCACTCAGTAAAAAACCAACAACACGACCACTATGTTGAATTGGAACCAGACTGGCAGCCAGTGGTAACAACAGTTGGGCTGAACTAGAAAATAACCCTGTAATGATGGTACCGAACATTAACAGATAAATATTGTGGGAAAAACCACTAATAATTAGCCCAATTGAGGCAAGCAGCATAAATATAAACAACAACTTACGCTTTTCGAGAATATCCCCTAAAGGCATTAAAAACAGCAGACCTGCTGCATAGGTGATTTGCGCTAAAGTAGGCACCCATGCTGTGGTGGTATCTGCTAAATTTAAACTTAGACTAATGGAATGAATCAGTGGTTGGCTAAAATAATTCCCACCAGTACAGATGCCTGCTGCAACTGCCATTAAAATAATGGTTGGGGTATAGAGAGTGTTTTTCATCATGCCTATGGTTTGTCATTATGAAATCGGAACTTTTAATCCACACAACCATGTATCTGCTGATTTTAAGCATCTGATTTTAAAAATGGTTGTTAAGGCGTTTCACTCAAAGCATCTTGAATGTTGTGCACCATATGGATTAAACGGGGTCCAATTTCACCTTCAAGTTTTTCAGGGTTTAAATGAAAACTTGGTGCACCGCAGTTAAACACATAAAGACCATGTTTGGAGCTGACTAAAGGTACAGCAACAGAGTTTACTTCTTTATGCCATTCACCTAAAGAAAGGCAATATCCGTAATCTTGATAATCTCGGAAAGCTCGTTCTAAAGAACGTTTAATTGCAGGCCAGTTTTCAGCATTTTTTTGTTTAAGCGCATCCAGTAAAAAATTACGCTCACGTTCAGGTGTAGCCGCCAAGCAAGCTCGACCCATGGAACTGCTGTGAATGGGTAGGGTTGAGCCGATGGGACGGCGCATATTTAAAGCGGTTTCGATCTGAACCACATCGATATAGACCATGTTTAAACGGTCACGGGTTGCCATCGCAACAGGTGCTTGCACATATTGGCTCATTTCTTCCATATAGCGATGTGCAATATTACGGATAGAAATATTGGACAAGGCTGCATAGCCTAAAGATAAAACACCGATATCCAAGGTATATTTGGTGGAATTAGGTAGTTGTTTTAAATAGCCTAATGACACTAAGGTATTGGTTATCCGCGCAATGGTTGGTTTTGGTAAACCCGTCATTTTTGCCAGTTCTTGGTTACCCAAGACTTGATTATTGGCAGAAAAACAACGTAATAGCTCTAAACCACGTGCTAAAGAAGCGATAAATTGGGGGTTATTTTCCCGATGAATATGTGAAATAGGATCAAGACGTATCTCATCAAAATTTATAGGTTGTTCAGTTTCTGAATTCTGAGACATTCAATACTCAAATATAATAAAGCAACAGTTTGGCTATTATATTTCGCTCTGCAAAATAAATCCATTCATCACTGCGCTGTTGTGATGAATGGATACTCGGTTAGTGATTAAACAGTCAATGCTATGACACGTTTT
Organism: Acinetobacter sp. RIT698; assembly: GCF_009668065.1. Lineage (NCBI taxonomy): Bacteria > Pseudomonadati > Pseudomonadota > Gammaproteobacteria > Moraxellales > Moraxellaceae > Acinetobacter > Acinetobacter sp. RIT698. The sequence continues at coordinate 35,374 of NZ_WJYH01000033.1, read as the reverse complement.
CAATCACCATAGCTAAGCCTTGTCCTACGCCGATACATAAGCTAACGACAGCATATTTCTTATTGCGGCGGATCAGCTCACGCGAAACTGTCAGTGCAAGACGTGCACCAGAAGCCCCAAGTGGGTGGCCAATGGCAATTGCACCACCATTTGGGTTGACACGCGGATCATTAAAATCAACATCTAAACCTTTTAAGCAAGATAATACTTGTGAAGCAAAAGCTTCATTGATTTCAATGATATCCATATCATCTAAAGTTAGCCCTGCACGTGCAACGGCTTTTTTGATTGCTTCGATTGGGCCAGCACCCATAATACGAGGTTCAATACCTGCTGCTGCTGCTGACAAGATTTTTGCCATTGGCTTTAAGCCATATTTTTGGCCCGCTGCTTCGGAACCGATGAGTAATGCAGCAGCACCATCGTTAATACCCGATGCATTTCCAGCAGTGACGACACCACCTTCAAATAATGGTTTTAATTTGGTTAATGCTTCAACCGTTGAGCTTGGGCGAGGGTGCTCATCTTCAGAAACCAGCTTTGGCGGTAACTTTTTGCCTTGAAAGACTTCAATTGGGGTAATTTCATCAGTAAAAAAGCCGTCTTGTTTGGCTGTTTGGTACTTTGCTTGTGATTGGGCAGCAAATAAATCTGCTTGTTCACGGGTGATGCCAAACTCAAGCGCGACATTGTCACCAGTTTCAGGCATTGAATGACCACCGTATTGCGCAATCAGCTTTTTGTTTGGAAAGCGTGAGCCAATTGTGGTGTCGTAAATTTTGGCATCACGACTATAGGCAGATTCAGCTTTACCCATCACAAATGGGGCACGTGACATGCTTTCTACACCACCTGCAATATATAAGTCGCCTTCGCCACAGGTGATGGCGCGTGCAGAATCAATTACAGCACCCAAACCACTTGCACATAAACGGTTTACAGTTTGGCCAGGAACAGTCACAGGTAAGCCCGCGATTAATAGGGCATTTCTGGCAACGTTACGGCTATCTTCACCACCTTGGTTGGTATCGCCTAAAATAACATCTTCAATCGCTGCACCCGGAACCCCAGTTTTTTCAAGAAGCTTTTGTAAAACTGCCGCAGCTAAATCATCTGGACGTACTGAAGCAAGCTCACCTGCATGACGACCAATCGGGCTACGTAAACCATCATAAATATAGGCATTTAACATTGAGAAGTTCCTTTTCAAAATCCAGAATTAAAAGTAAGCGGTAAATTTAATGCGACACGACGTTGTAACCATGGGCTAGGGCGATAGCGTGGGTCATAGGTCAGTGTTGAGATACGATTGAGAATGAGTAAGATTTTTTGGCTACCGATATGATCACCCCATTCAATAGGGCCAAATGGATAGCCTAAACCTAAACGGACTGCGGCATTGATATCATCGACACTGGCAATATTTTGTTGTGCAATATCACAACCTAAATTAATCACCATGGCTAAAACACGTTGTGCCACGAAGCCAATACTTTCAGCGATCATGCTGACCATAGCACCATCTAAATTAAACATAGAGTGGGCTGCTTGACGATACTCAGTGCTTGTCGCCAGTGACGGCATTAACGTTCTATGTTTGCTTATGCCATATAGCATATCTATGCCAACAGCTTGTTGTGGATTGACTTTTAAACGTGTCGCTGCTTGGGTGGTATCTTCACCGTAGCAAGCGAGTAAACATAAACTCTCAGGTAATGGTTCTAAACCTGTATCTAAGACAATATTTTGCTGGATTAAATAATCTTCCAGTTGTTGTTTATCTTCAGCAAAATCAGCTGCAATCCAAACTTTTGGATAGTCTGTTAAACGCTCAACAAACTGTGCGGGTTTTTCACCTGTTTTTGTGCCTGTTTCATAGTGGTAAAAGCCTTGATTAACTTTACGCCCAAGTTGTTTGGCTACAAGCATTTGTTTGGTCAATGGATTGGGCTTGTAACGGGCTTCTTCATAGTATTGATGATAAATCGACTCCATTACAGGATGTGATACATCCAGTCCTGTTAAATCCATGAGTTCGAATGGTCCCATTCTAAAACCAACACCATCTCTTAAAATGCGGTCAATTTCACTGATGTCACAGACGTTTTCATTTAAGATTTTTAACGCTTCGGTGCCATAGGCGCGCCCCGCATGATTAATAATAAATCCTGGGGTATCTTTGGCAACAACAGGTCGATGACCAAATGCACGTGACAACTCATTTAATGCATCTACAATGCGTGGATCCGTTTTTAATCCTTGGATTACTTCCACAACTTTCATCAGGGGTACCGGATTAAAGAAATGGAAACCGACTACACGTTGTGGTTTTTTACAGTTTGCTGCAATGGCTGTGATTGAAAGCGATGAAGTATTTGAGGCTAAAATAGTGGTGTCTGAAACGATCTCTTCAAGTTGTTGCATCAACGCTTGTTTAATATCTAAACGCTCAATAATCGCTTCCACAATCAAGTCGCAGGCTTTTAAATCTTCAAGTTGCGCTGCAACGATCAAATGTTTGTTGGCATTTTCCGCCTGTTCAGCGCTGATTTTATTTTTATCGACCAGCTTTTGAAAAGTTGCTGCCAGCTTTTCTTTGGCCTGTAGCGCAGCACCTTCTTTGGTATCATATAAATAGGTGGTATGACCTGATTGTGCGGCAATTTGAGCAATACCGCTGCCCATAATACCAACACCAATTACAGCCATGCTTTGAATATCATAAGTCATGTCGATCATCCTGATAACTGATCCAGATTAAACGAAAAATTAGAGACGGAAAAAAATAGAAACGAAAGAAACCAGTACAGTCTGGTGGGTTAACTCAGACATTGTTTATCACCATCAATTGGTAAAATTTGTCCAGAAATAGAGCAACCGCTTTCCGAGGCTAAAAATATACACAAATCGGCAATATGCTTTGGATTGACAAAATATTTGAGCGATTGATTTTTAAGTGCATTTTGCGTAACGGCATCCAAAGAAGTTTGAGCGACATCTGCACGCGCTTGTAACACCCGTTGAACACGTTCCCCATCCACTGCACCTGGAAGTATGGCATTGACTCGAATATTGTCTGCACCAAGTTCCATCGACAATGTTTTGGTAAAACCAATTAATCCCCATTTAGAGGTCGCGTAAGCCAAACGATATGGATAGCCCAAACGTCCAGCGATCGATGACATATTGATAATGACACCTGCTTCCGACTGTTTTAAAAAGGGGATGGCAAGTTGGGTGATGGCAAAGGTACTATTTAAATTAAGGTTTAATACTGCACTCCAGTCAGCAAAACTCAGTTCTTCTGCTGCGATGGTTGGACCAGAAATCCCTGTATTATTGACCAGAACATCAATATGCCCGAGTTTGCTGATGGCATCACTAAACATAGATTTGATTTCATCATGGTTAGATAAATCACATGCATAAATATGTAGTGCAGGATAGGACTTTTGGAATTGCGCTAAGCTTTCTGCATTGATATCACAAACGAAAACTTCATCGTGATGTGCTAAGAATGCTTCTGCAATACATCGTCCAATTCCTGAACCGCCTGCACTAATCAATACTTTTCTAGCCATTTCTATTCCATTGTTGTTATCGATTAAACTTATTTGCCTTGATATGATGGTTTACGCTTTTCAATAAATGCTTGAATGCCTTCATTTTTATCTTCGGTCGAAAACAACAATTGAAATGATTTACGCTCCAATGCCAAACCTGCATTTAATGGAACATCTTCGCTCATTAATGCAACTTCTTTGATTTGTTGTAAGGCAATTGGTGGCATTTTTGCCAGATTTTGCGCCATTTGAATAGCAGTTGGGATGGTCTGGTCATCTTCAGTAACTTGGGAAACCAGTCCAATGCTATATGCTTCTTCTGCTTTGACCATTACACCCGTCATGATCATACGCATCGCGTGGAATTTACCCACTGCACGGAAGAGACGTTGGGTTCCACCAGCGCCAGGCATTAAACCGACTTTAATTTCAGGTTGACCAAAAGTTGCCCCTTTACCCGCAATAATAATGTCGCTATGCATGGCAAGTTCACAACCGCCACCCAGTGCATAACCATTTACAGCAGCAATTACGGGTTTAGGGCATTGCGCAATTGCATTCCAATAACGTTCTGTATGACGTAGCAACATTTCTGTAGAGGTTGCGCTTGCCATTTCTTTTAAGTCTGCCCCTGCGGCAAAAACTTCTTCACCACCTGTAAGCACAATGGCATTGATCTGGTCATTAAAACTTAACTCAGTAAACACTTGAGCCAGTTGCTGACGTACCTGTGTATTTAAGGCATTTTTAGCCTCTGGACGATTAATCTTCACGATCGCTACTTTCTGAACAGAATAGTCAACTTCAATGAAACTGTTCCCTGTTATTTCACTCATTTTTTGATTCCTTGTTTCGCAGATCAAAACTATGTTTCTTTAATAATGCGTGTTTTGAAATTTATTTCAAGTATTTTTTATTCCTCTTGGCACTTTATCGTCAGCATATTTTTCTAAGTGATTGATATTTAATATTGGTAGATTATAAAATTTCGCTTAATGAAATTAATTTTCAAAAAAGCTTGAAATTTGTGTTTTTAATCTCGTACTATGAAACATATTCGCAGTAAACAAGATTTAAAACAGGGTATCCATTACCCAGCTGGAATAGCTGATGGATGCAATGAAGCTACAAAAGAAGGGAGATCATAGATGATCCGTGATGAAGGAATGTTGCAACAGTTGCTCACAACAATTCGTGACTTTGTAAAAAATGAATTGATTCCACGTGAACATGAGGTTGCCGAGCAGGACAAAATTCCTGAGGATATCGTGCAACAAATGCGTGAATTAGGTTTGTTTGGGTTAACCATTCCAGAAGAATATGGTGGATTGGGAATTACCATGGAAGAGGAGGTGAATGTTGCATTTGAACTTGGACAAACTTCACCAGCATTCCGTTCACTGATTGGTACCAACAATGGTATTGGTTCAAGTGCGATTTTGATTGATGGCACAGAAGAACAAAAACAAAAATATCTTCCTCGTTATTCCAGCGGTGAAATTATTGGTTCATTTTGCTTAACCGAACCTGAGGCAGGTTCAGATGCCGCCTCTTTAAAAACCAGTGCGGTCAAGGATGGTGATTTTTACGTTTTAAATGGTACCAAACGCTTTATTACCAATGCACCACATGCTGCTACTTTTACCGTGATGGCGCGGACCAACCCTGATATTAAAGGCGCAAGTGGTATTTCTGCATTTTTAGTTGAAGCCAATACGCCTGGGATTAGTTTGGGAAAAATCGATCAAAAGATGGGACAAAAAGGTTCTCATACTTGTGATGTGATTTTTGAAAACTGCCGCGTTCCAGCATCAGCACTGATTGGCGGAATTGAAGGTATAGGTTTTAAAACAGCCATGAAGGTTTTAGATAAAGGTCGTTTACATATTGGTGCATATAGCGTCGGTGTGGCTGAACGGATGTTAAATGACGCACTTCACTATGCCATTGAGCGTAAACAATTTGGTCAGCCGATTGCTAATTTTCAATTGATCCAAGCCATGCTTGCAGACTCAAAAGCTGAGATTTACGCGGCAAAATGTATGGTGCTCGATGCTGCGCGACGCCGTGATAATGGTGAAAACATTAGTACAGAAGCATCTTGTTCAAAAATGTTTGCCACTGAAATGTGTGGTCGGGTCGCAGATCGCTGCGTACAAATTCACGGTGGTGCTGGTTATATCAGTGAATATGCCATTGAACGTTTTTATCGTGATGTGCGTTTGTTCCGTTTATATGAAGGAACCACGCAAGTTCAACAATTGATTATCGCAAAAAACATGATTAGGGACGCTACAGCCTAATAACAATTAGATGCCATGAGGCAGGGGATGCCTCATATTCCTTCTGAGGATATGGACATGACAACGGAAACAGTTACACAAAATAATAGCGGTAATAATGGTGCTGGAGAGGTGATTCAGACACCCAAAAAGATTTGGATTACGGCCTTTATCTTTGCATTTTTTACTTTGCTTTGTGATGGCGCAGATTTAGGCTTTTTAGCATTAAGTTTGACCAGTTTAAAGGCCGAGTTTCATTTGAGTGGTGTACAAGCAGGGACATTGGGCAGTTTGACTTTGTTAGGTTCCGCTGTGGGGGGGTTAGTCGGTGGATGGGCTTGTGATCGCTTTGGCCGAGTACGCGTGATCGTATTCTTTATTGCTTTTTCTTCTGTTCTGACCTGTGCATTGGGTTTTACGCATTCATATATGCAATTTGCGATTTTAAGAACAGTCGGTGCAATGGGCTTAGGCGCACTTTATATTGCCTGTAATATTTTAATGTCTGAAATGGTACCGACCAAACATCGTTCTACAGTGTTGGCAACACTGATGACGGGCTATACCTTGGGGTCTTTACTTGCGACTTTGTTGGCAGGTCATATTATTCCTGAACATGGCTGGCGTTTCCTGTATTGGCTTGCAATTACCCCGATTATTTTATCAGTACTGATGCATTTTATCGTACCTGAGCCTGAGTCATGGAAAAAAGCACGTCAATTAAAAGTCATTGCAACGCCACAAAATGCACAGCCTGTTAAACGTCAGAATCCGTATTGGGAAATTTTGAAAGATAAGAAACATGGCACCATGTTTGTGCTGTGGATTTTGAGTACTGGTGCTTTGCAATTTGGTTATTACGGGGTGAGTAACTGGCTGCCGGCTTATTTGGAATCTGATCTAGGAATCAAGTTTAAAGAAATGGCGATGTATATGGTCGGCACTTTCTTAATCATGATGTTTGCCAAAATTATTGCTGGGATTATTGCGGATAAATTGGGTCGCCGCGCTGTATTTGCATTCGGCACAATTGGCACAGCTCTATTTATTCCCGTGATTGTTTACCTTAACACGCCTGCCAATATTTTATGGCTCATGCTGTTCTTTGGTTTTCTATACGGCATACCGTATGCAATCAATGCTACATATATGACTGAAAGTTTTCCAACCTCAATTCGAGGCTCGGCGGTTGGCGGTGCGTATAACATTGGTAAAGTGCTTTCAATTTTCTCTCCATTAACCATCGGTTATTTATCACAACATGGTTCGATTGGTTTAGGACTGTTGGTGATGGCTGGGGCGTACTTTATATGCGGTGTAATTCCATTGTTATTTATTAAAGACCGACTATTTAACCCGCAAAAGGCAGAGTGACAATTTGACCTGTCACGTCAATTTAAGGATGAAAAGGGACAAGCGAAATGATAAATAAAATCACCAGTGACATTGAACCGATTTTAAAGGCAATTCCTGATGGTGCAACCATCATGACCAGTGGTTTTGGTGTGACAGGTCAGCCTGCGGAACTGATTGAAGCCTTGATCGATTTAGGTAAAAAAGAGCTGACCATTGTCAATAACAATGCTGCCTCTGGTGATCGAGGTTTGACCAAGCTGATCATTGCAGGTTGTGTCAGAAAAATGATCAGTTCATTTCCAAAGTCAGCGGGTTCGAGCGTATTTCAAGACTTATATCGTGCAGGAAAGATTGAATTAGAACTGGTTCCACAGGGCAACTTAGCCTGTCGTATTCAAGCGGCAGGTGCAGGTCTAGGTGCAATATTTACACCGACAGGCTATGGCACAAAAGTCGCAGAAGGCAAAGAAACCAGAACCATTAATGGTCGAAACTATGTACTTGAGTATCCGCTTGAAGCTGACTTTGCGTTGATTTATGCCGATCAAGCCGATCGTTGGGGGAATTTGACCTATCGTAAGGCAGCACGGAACTTTGGCCCGATTATGGCAAAAGCGGCAAAAACAACCATTGTTCAAGTGAATCATACGGTAGATCTAGGAAGCCTTGATCCTGAGTGCATTATCACACCTGGGATTTTTGTACAGCATGTTGTCAAAGTAGGAGATATCTAATGTCAGTTCAAAAACGTTCTCGTGAAGATATCGCTCAGTTGATTGCTCAGGATATTCCCGAAGGAGCTTATGTCAATTTAGGTATTGGTTTACCCACCAACGTTGCGAAGTATTTACCTCAAGACAAAGAAATCTTTCTGCACTCAGAAAATGGGGTTTTGGCCTTTGGCCCACCACCCAAAGCAGGTGAAGAAGATGAGGACTTGGTCAATGCTGGAAAGGAGTTAGTGACTTTATTGGATGGTGGTTGCTTTATGCATCATGGAGATTCATTTGACATTATGCGTGGTGGGCATCTGGATATCTGCGTGATTGGTGCTTTTCAGGTTGCAGTGAATGGCGATTTAGCCAATTGGCATACTGGCAAAGCTGATGATGTTCCCGCTGTAGGTGGTGCAATGGATTTAGCGGTGGGAGCCAAGTCAATTTATGTCTATATGGAGCATGTCACCAAAAAGGGCGAAGCTAAAATTGTCGATGCATTGAGTTATCCCATTACAGGGGAACAGTGTGTAGATCGTATTTATACCGATTTATGCATTATTGAATTAAAAGATCACAAAGCCTATGTCACTGAAATGGTTTCGGGACTGAGTTTTGATGAATTACAGGCAGTAACGGGCTGTCCGTTGATAGATGCACGAGACGCTTAGTTTATAAGCGTAGGAAAAAAAGCTTCTTTAAGGATTAAAAGATGAAAAAATTAATTTTAGCTACAGCTTGCGCTGTGGCTTCAGGGACTATTTTTGCAAATTCACCAGTGACAGCAGAACAACGGATTAATTTGTTAGAGACAGAGCTGCAAAAACTCAAAGCAGAACTCGAAGCTCAAAAGCTGTCACAAAATAATTTGCAGGTCAAACAAGCAAAAATTGAAGAAAATGTAGAAAAAAATAAAGCACTTGAAACCGCGAAACCAATAGCACCTTCGTGGGTGACTTGGACCGACAATGTTAAAGTCTATGGAATTGCTCGACTTGATGCTGCAGTTGATTTTAAGTCCTCACCAGATTCGGGAGGAAGAACCACCAATAGCTTAAACCGTACTCCGTTTGAAAGTGACAAGCGTTCCGATCATGCCCGCTCAGATGCCATGATCAATGCCAGTCGAATCGGGGTGTATTTCAACAGTCCAGATAAGGCTGTAACAGGAAATATTGAAGCCGATTTCTTTGACAGTGCCAACATGGGTACAGGCGATGGTAAATTCCGTATTCGTCATGCTTTCTTTACTTATAAAGATTGGACTTTCGGTCAAACATGGTCTTTGATGTCCAATATGGAAACACGTACAGAGTCCGTCGATTATACTCAGTTTATGGGAACCTCTTATACCCGTACACCTCAAGTGCGCTATGACTGGAAGATAAATGGCAAGAGTGATTTAAAAGTCGCATTGGAATACACCGGATCTCGGGTTTCAGCATTCCCGACATTGACAGGTCGATATACGGTAAAAGAAGGTGCCTTAACGGCTTTGGCTCAAGGTTTTGTCAATGAAAAATCAGTAGATGTTGCGAAAGATACGGTTAAAAAAGTCAGTTGGGGCGCGGGTGCTGGTTTAAAATACCAACTAAGCCCAGCGCAATCTGTACAGGCGAATTATCAATATATCGTGGGTGATCAAAAATTCATGCCATATACCACACAAACTGGCCTGACAAATGCAACCAGTTTAAATGCGGCAGGTGATTTTTCTTTAAATGCGCAAAAAACAGATTTAGAGATGAATAAACTCAATAGCTTAAATATTGGCTATTCATATAAATTTAATCCGCAATGGCGTGCAAATTTATCTGCATCGATTTTTGATTTTGATGATGATTCAGCCTATGCAAAACTCAATCCTGACGCAAATAAGCGTTTAACGGATTATGCAGCTAATCTGTTTTATTCACCTGCTGAGCAAATTGATATTGGTATGGAATATCATCAAGGTAAGCGTGAAGTGTTTGATGGAAGAACAGCAGATGTTTCCCGCATTAACTTTGTGTCGATGTACAAATTCTAAAATAAGGTGAGCTGCGGAATGGAAAAAATAGTTCAACCTGACACAACGCATATCTTGTCAAAAAGTTTTATTTTCATCATGGCAATGGCATGTGGAATTTGTGCAGGTTCGAACTATTATAACCAGCCTTTGATTTATTCTATTGCAGAAGCCTTACAGGTCAATGCAGAGCAAGTCGCTTTAACAATTGTGATCGGCCAACTCTCTTATGCCGTTGGTCTGTTTATCTTGGTGCCGCTCGGTGATTTTTTTGAAAAGCGTAGCTATATTTGTTTGTTGATGTGCTGCACAGGTTTCGCCCAGATCGGACTTTCTTTAAGTCAAAGTTTGCCCGTATTGTATGGTTTTACCTTTTTAGCCACCTTCTTTTCGATTACGACACAAGTCTTGGTGCCATTTGCTGCTGGTTTGGCGAGCCCTCAAAAAAGCCCGCAAATTGTCGGAACACTGATGAGTGGCTTGTTTTTAGGCATTCTCTTGGCCAGATCAATCGCAGGCTTACTTTCGACCGTTTGGTCATGGCATGCGGTGTATTTACTCAGTGGTATTGTGATTTTAGCTTTTGCAGTAGTGATGTGGCTTAAATTACCCGTTGCTCGAAAATCTCATCAATTAACAGTGCTGCAAATTTATCGTTCATTGTTTACATTGGCCGTTGATCAGCCACATTTAATTCGCCGCGGTCTGGCAGGTGGGATCGGCTTCGGTATATTGGCGTTGATCTTTACCACCATGACTTTTATTCTTGCCAATGCGCCTTATCATTTTAATGATTTCCAAATTGGCTTATTTGGCATAGTTGGTTTGGCGGGTGTGTTTGCAACCCCTTGGGCGGGAAAACAAATTGCCAAAGGATTGGAAAATGAAGTTGCACTGATTTGTATGTGGTTATTGGTACTGGCATGGATTCCACTGTTTTTTGCCCAACAGTCTTTGCTGGCTTATGCAGGAGGTGTGATTTTGGCTTATTTTGGTTTATCGGCCTTTCATGTACTTAACCAAAATCTGGTCTATCGAATTTCAGCACAAGCACGTTCTCGAATTAATTCTATTTATATGACATTGTATTTTGGTGGTGCTGCGTTGGGTTCTTTGGTTGCGGTCTACACGTGGAAACATTGGGGATGGAGTGTCTGTGTGGCTGTGGGTTTAGCCATGGCAATTCTAAGTTTTATAATTGACCGAATAGATTTTTATGTCATGAAGAAAACAGTGATAAAAGACTAAGCCGTAAAAGGGCTTAGTCTTTTTATTATTTTCGTATGATCATCAGTGTTGCCGTCGCAAAAGCATAAATTTTGCCATTTTCATCCACAATTTTACCTTCTGTGGTAATGATATTACGTCCAGCATTAATCAGTTCAGCTTGTGCGTAGTAGGCGGTATCGATCTGCATTGGGCGAATCATTTTCACATTGAGATCAATCGTGCCATAACCCATGCCATGTTCCAGCAAGGTATGTGCTGCACTTCCCGTTGCAGTATCTAAAGCAGTCGCACAAAAACCGCCATGGATTGTTCCTTGTATATTTCGATGCGCTTGACTTGGCGTAACCTTATACGTCGCTTTGCCTTTAGAAACTTCGATTAACTGCATAGGAATGGTTTGCGCCATGGGCGACGCTGAAATTTCACCATTTTTTAAAGCAGTTAAGAATTCAAGACCTGTGTATTGAGGGTTATCCATAAATCATCCTTGGAGTGTTAAGCGATCTAATTACCATACTATAAAATTTAATTTTACGAAATAATATTTTGCTATACAAAATTATTTTTTAATCAAATATTATACTTGAATTTTTATTTATTTAAATATTATTGTTCAAATACAGCTTGTTGTGTCGGTTTGTCATATTTTTGGTGGTATTTTTGAATAAATTTATCTAATGAAAATGAAAATAAATTTTGCAATAAGAAATTTATTTGATATTTTTAAGCAATCGTAAAATAAAATTGTCATCCAAGGGAAATCATCTCTATCTGCATCATCGGCAGAAGAACTGAAAGGGAAACACTATGCCTTTATACAAAGCACCACTGCGTGATATGCAATTTGTATTGCATGAAATGCTGCAAACAGAAGAAAACTACCAAAAACTACCCAAATATCAGGAAACGGTCAGTCGTGAATTGATCAATCAATATTTAGATGCCGCAGCAGACTTTTGTGAAAATGAGCTTGCATCCATCAATCAAAATGGTGATCAGGAAGGTTGTCATTTAAATCAGGGTGTTGTTACAACCCCAGCGGGATTTAAACAGGCTTATCATAAATATACTGAATTGGGTTTTACCTCACTGACGGCGGATCCTGAATATGGCGGTCAAGGTCTACCCACATTATTGCGTATTGCAATCTCAGAAATGCTGTGTGGTTCTAACTGGGCTTGGGCAATGTATCCAGGCTTATCGCATGGTGCAATGCGCACCATTGAACATCATGGCACAGCAGAACAGAAGCAACAATTTTTAAGCAAACTGATTAGTGGCGTGTGGACAGGGACAATGTGTCTAACTGAGTCACATGCCGGTTCAGATTTAGGTTTGATCCGCACCAAGGCCGAACCAAACCCAGATGGAAGTTATGCAATAACTGGCGAAAAAATCTTCATTTCTGCTGGTGAACATGATCTGTCAGAAAATATTATTCATATTGTTTTAGCCCGATTACCACAAGCACCAGCGGGGACCAAAGGGATTTCACTGTTTATCGTGCCTAAATTTAACCTCGATGATGCAGGTGATTGCCAAGATCGCAATAAGGTTATCTGTAGTGCGATTGAACACAAGATGGGGATTCATGGCAATGCAACCTGTGTTTTAAATTTTGATGGGGCCAAAGGCTATTTAATTGGTCCTGAAAACCGTGGGTTAAATTGTATGTTTACCTTTATGAACACAGCACGTATTGGAACAGCTGTACAAGGGTTGGCGGCTTCGGAGATTTCATTTCAAGGTGCATTGAGTTATGCCAAAGAACGTTTGGCGATGCGTGCTTTATCAGGCGCAAAATATCCAGATAAAAATGCTGATCCGATTATTGTGCATCCAGCTGTGCGTTCGATGTTAATGACGCAAAAAGCCTTTTCTGAAGGTGGTCGCGCATTGGCGTATTTTCTGGCTCAGCATGTTGATATTGTTGAAACATCCAATGATCCTGAACAACAGAAAATCTCAGATGAATTGTTGGCATTTTTAACCCCGATTGCCAAAGCTTTTTTAACTGAATCAGGCAATGAAGCTGCAAAACACGGCGTACAAATTTTTGGTGGGCATGGATTTATTGTTGAACATGGCATGGAGCAAATTGTTCGTGATGCCCGTATCTCAACCTTGTATGAGGGAACCACAGAGATTCAGTCTTTAGATTTGCTGGCACGTAAGGTGCTCAAGTCGGATGGCAAACTATTAAAAAATATGACTGATTTAATAGAACAGTTTATTACAGCCAATCAATCAAATACCGTATTGGCAGCTTATCTGGAAAAACTGACGGAACTCAAGCAACAGTGGTTATCAATCACAGACAGTGTTGCCAAAAAAGCACAGCAAAACCCAGAAGAAATTGGCGCTGTTTCAGTTGATTATCTGTATTTCTCTAGCTATGTCGTGTTTGCTTATCTTTGGGCACGTATGGCGCAAGTAGCAGATGAAAAGTTAAGCCAAGCAACGCAGGACGAAAAATTTTATCAGGCTAAATTAACCACAGCGAAATTTTTCTTTCAAAAATTATTACACCGTACCCAAAGTCATGCGGCTGCTATTGCATCAGGTGCTGAAGCGGTAATGGAATTAGAACAAGATGACTTTGCTTTTTAAGCAGGGTCAGGCTGTTTTTTATTTAAATGAGTAAAAATAAATGGATTTTCAACATATTTTGATTCGGCAGGAAAATCGGGTGGGCTATTTAACCTTAAACCGTCCCGAGGTGCTCAATAGTTTTAATGAGCAAATGCATCGTGAAATTGCTGCAATTTTAGACCTGTGGGCGGTTTCTACTGAGATTAAAGCCATTGTAATCTCTGGTTCAGGCAAGGGCTTCTGTGCGGGTCAGGATTTAAGAGCCAGAAACAAAGAGGTGATAAGCGCAGCTGATTATGATGCAGGTGCTGCCTTAGAAAAATTTTATAATCCGTTAGTCGTTAAAATTTCCAATATGGCTAAACCTGTTGTGGCTGCGGTCAATGGCGTAGCGGCTGGTGCTGGTGCGAATTTGGCTTTGGCTTGCGATATTGTTGTGGCCAAACAATCTGCTGCTTTTATACAGTCTTTTTGCAAAGTCGGTTTAATCCCAGATGCAGGTGGGACGTGGAATTTGCCACATCTGGTGGGGCTTGCCCGAGCCAAAGGTTTGACCATGTTCGGGGATAAGCTATCTGCTCAGAAAGCCTTGAGTTGGGGGCTAATTTGGGAGGTCTATGAAGATGATGCTTTTGATCAGGGCGTGATTGAATTGGCAGAACGTTTGGCAGAGCAACCAAGCAGTTCGATTTCGCTAATTAAAAAGGCCTTAAATACTGCCTCGCAAAATACTTTGGCTGAACAGTTACAGTTGGAACGAGAGTTACAGCGTATTGCTGGACAATCAGACAATTATAAAGAGGGTGTTGCGGCTTTTATCGAAAAAAGGAAAGCTAATTTTAATTGATTAAATCTATGCCTAATCATGTTTAACCAGTAAAAATTAACTCAAAAAGCACTCTCTTTAGAGAGTGCTTTACAATAATTAATCACTAGTTTTGATCGTTGTTTACATGATGGTTTTTAACCTTAGTAAGCTAAATAGAGCTTTTATTTTTTATATATGAAGTAAGTTGCGAGAAGAGAAGGAATACCAAAATTAAGTAAAAATATTAAGAATTCTTCTTTAACCGCATATCCTGCTTGTATGCCCATATACATATTCCAGCTCATTGCTACAAACCAAATCAAGATGAACAGAATAAAAAATAATGTTGGACTAAAGCGACCACGTAATATTCGACTTATAAAAAGAATTGCAAGGAGTAGCATTATACCGATGAGAATCGTATAGAAAGTTCGCATATTGGGTCACCATTTGAATTAGAGATTATTTATATTTTCATTCATCATATCGAAGTTGCTTTACCACATTTGTTTTAACTTTATTTTATTGTTGAGCATAATACTTCCCTTATTTGGGCGACTTAATGATTAAAGTAGCGAATAAGACAAGGATAACTGTTTTTAGTAGAACAATAATGATATGAAACTTGGCATGTCTATTCGAATTTTCGAACAATCTAAAAGCTAATGGGCATTTTTGATATAGTTCAAAAATGAGCAACAACGTCCAGTCTGAAATTGTTGCTTGGGGTGCTTTGAAATGTTGATTCAATTTTGGAGCGGGAAGGTCAATGATCCTGATTCCCTTGGCTAAATTTTTGAAGACTAAATTCTCCAGATGAAAATTCTGGAGAATCAATGAAGCTCACTTTTGTAAAATCCCATTTAAGGTAAATCTAATTCTTTACGCATCTTTAAAGATCGAAGTAATGCCTGATCACGAAGTAATTGAAGATTCTTATCGCCTAGTTTTTTAACAAACTGCTGAGTTTCTTCATTCAGCATCTCAATTTTTTCTTCAGACAAGGTATAAGGGTGCATATCAGCCCACCATTCAGACATCGGTTCACCTAAATGATGCATAGCAGCTTTAAATCCATGTTGATTGGCCAACTGCATATTTAAATAAGGACCAAATATTGCCCAACGTAATCCGGGGCCATTGGTGATGGCGATATCAATATCTTCTGCGCTACATACACCTTCAGAAACCAGATAAAACGCTTCTCTCCAAATTGCAGACTGCAAACGATTGGCGACATGACCTTTGACTTCTTTCTGAATTAAAATCGGTTTTTTCCCCAATAATCTATAAAATTCAAAAGCATCATGGATATAGTTGGCTTGGGTTTTTTCTCCACCAATAATCTCAACCAAGGGTAATAAGTGTGGCGGATTAAAAGGATGACCCAGTACGATTCTTTCAGGATATAGACAATCATGTTGAATATCTGAGATTTTTAAGCCAGATGAACTTGAGGCGATAATGCTATCTTTGGGGCAATTTTGAGTAAGCTGTGCATATAAGTCTTTTTTTAGATCAATCCGCTCAGGACCATTTTCTTGAATAAAATCGGCATCTTTTACCGCATCTGCTAGATTTTGATAAAAAGTAAGATTTTTTAAAGTGTCTGAAACATAATGATCAGAAGAGGTGGTTTGCTCTTCAACCAATTCAAACAAATCAAGTAAATAGGTTTGAACTCTATTTTTTAAATTTAATTCTGCATCAGCTGCGGGATCAAAAGCACTCACCTGAAATCCTTTACTTAAATAGAATGCTGCCCAACTTGCACCAATAACACCAGTACCGATAATGGCAACTTTATTTATGGGTTTCATATATTCATTTTCCTTGAATAAGCTGAGAACGTTGGATTGTCTCGTTATGACACATGACAAAGTGAGCCTTTCACTTTGATAAAAACCAAAGATAGAAACACTAAAAACAGTAGGGGAGAATTTCCCCTACAAATGAATATGTATTACATCTGGTTAGATGATTTACATAGAGATAAATTCATGATCATTGCAATCATCAACTGTATTATTGAGCGGTATAACCACCATCCATAACCACTGCTTGACCCGTCACGCCCGCTGCTTTTTCACTCGCCAAGAAAACGGCATAATCTGCAATTTCTTCAACATTGAGTAAGCGCTTTTGTGGCACCATGGCTAAAATGACATCTTCAAGTGCACTTGTTTCGCTGACATTGCGAGTTTTGGCTAAATCTTTAATTTGACCACGTACCAAAGGTGTGTCGACATAACCAGGACATAACGCATTGACCGTGATTCCATCACGAGTAGATTCTAACGCTGCAACTTTAGTTAAACCAATCACCCCATGTTTGGCACTGTTATAACCCGCTTTTCCAGCAAAGCCGATTAAACCATTGATCGAAGCCATATTGATAATACGACCATAGTTTTGTGCCTTCATGATTGGAAATGCATGTTTAATTCCAATAAAAGAACCGACCAGCATGACATTCAGTAGTTTTTCATAAATGGCAGTTGGAAACTCTTCGATGGCAGCAACATGCTGAAAACCAGCATTATTGATCAAAATATCCAAACGACCAAAGGTGCTATGTGCTAGACCAATAGCAGCAGCATAAGCCTCTTCATCTGAAACATCACAAGGTGCAGATAAGGCTTCAAATCCATCAGTTTTTAAGGCTAAAACTGCTTCATTACATTTGTCCGCATTCATATCCGAAATCACCACTTTTGCACCTTCAAGGGCAAATTTTTTGGCAATTTCAAGACCAATACCACTTGCTGAACCTGTGATAAATGCAACTTTATCTTTGAGAAGTTGACTCATTATTGACTCCCTGTGTTCATTTTGAAGATAAACTTAGACGATACCAAACCATGTAAATGCTGCAATTGCGACAAATACTGCAACTGTTTTAATGATGGTAATGGCAAAAATGTCTTTATAAGATTGTTTATGTGTAAGTCCAGTGACAGCAAGTAGGGTAATTACGGCACCGTTATGCGGTAAGGTATCCATACCGCCAGATGCCATTGCAACAATACGATGCATGACTTCAGCAGGAATGCCCATTGCAGCAATAGCTGTATTGTATTGGTCAGCCATGGCACTGAGGGCAATACTCATACCGCCAGATGCTGAACCTGTAATCCCTGCCAAAACGGTTGTGGTGACTGCACCATTGACCAATGGATTGGTAAATGTATGCCCCAAAGCATGACTGATTACAGCAAAACCCGGTAAAGCGGCAATGATTGCACCAAAACCATACTCAGATGCAGTGTTCATCACAGCGAGTAAAGAACCACCTATACTTGCGTTTACACCTTCTTTAAAGCTGGTTGAAACACGACGATAATCGAACATAATCGCAGTGATAATCCCAACAATTAAGGCCAAACCAACTGCCCAAATCGCTGACGTTTTTGCGACATCGACAGTGTAATTTGCTAGTCCAAGCGCATTAAAATCAAAGCCATTTGGATACCATGTTTTAATTGCTGTAGATAAATATTTATTCATCACTGCAACTAAAATTAAGGGAACAAATGCCATGAATTGACGTAGACCAGAACCATTATCTTGTTGCTGAGATTGATTTTCGAATTGTTGAAGTTCAGCTTCTGTTAAAGTAATACCAGATGCAAAGCCATCTCCATTGCGAGCAGCAACACGACGACGCCATTCCAGATAAGTTAAACCAACACCTAAAACAAAGATTGCACCGATAATCCCTAAAAATGGCGCTGCATAAATATTGGTTCCAAAAAATGTAGTTGGAATAACGTTTTGAATCTGAGGCGTACCCGGTAAGGCATCCATGGTAAAGGAGAAAGCACCCAGTGCAATCGTGCCAGGAATCAAACGTTTAGGGATATTTGCTTGTCTAAATAATTGGTTTGCAAAAGGATAGACTGCAAAAACCACGACAAATAAACTGACGCCGCTATAGGTTAAAATTGCCCCTAGCAGAACAACGGTAAGCATTGCATTTTTAGAGCCAATTAATTTAACAATCGTTTTGGCAATGGATTCAGCAATACCAGACATTTCAACAACTTTACCAAAAATCGCACCCAGCAAAAACACCAAGAAATAATCTTTAATAAAGCCCACCATTTTTGGCATAAACACACCAGAATAAAATGGTAAAACGTTGGCAGGGTTAATCAGCAAGACGGCCAATAAGGCACAAATCGGTGCCATGAGAATTACAGAAAATCCTCTGTAGGCTGTGTACATCAACAAGCCAAGAGAAAGTAAAATTATACCCAGTTCCCACATATTTTTACTCCGTCCTTAAAGAATATATGTCAAAACCCACCTTGTTTTTATTTCAAATCACGACAAGGCTATCTCAATCATAAAAATGCATTAGTGAGTGAAACCAATAAAAATGGATATCTAGAGAAATTAATATTGATCAATAAATTTAGCTTTTATAAATCGTCCAGACTTATAAATTGGAATATCCATTTCCAAATGATGGATAAAACTATAATCCAAATTATTCGAGGCATTGTTTGAAAATATTTATGAGTCAATATGGAAAACTAATGAATAGAAACAAGTTTCATGAGGTTTTTGCGCAATAGGTCATAGATAAGCAAAAGAAAAAAGCCAAATTGGTAATGCTGATTAATGAGTGTGTGTTGAGCGTTTTAATTTTTATTTACAGCAGTGGCTTTATTGACAAGTATGTTGCTTGAAATACGTCGTATATCGATTTTGCCTTGATTTAAATGCATAGACATATTTTTTACAGATCACACAAATTAAAAACTTTCATTAAGGCATCAATCTGAGCAAAAGTGAGATCAGCTAGCATGGATTAATATCTTATTCTATAAGCAAATCGATAGCTCAAATGACTCATTTTAGGATCAAAACTCGCTTGGTTTAGCGTATTATAGAGCTATAAATCAGTTAGGTTGCCGTATGACACTCAAACAGTTAAAAGCTTTTTTAGTTCTTGCTCGGACATTGAATTATGCCAATGCCGCCAATGAACTTTGCCTAAGTCAATCTGCTTTAAGCTTAAGTATCAAAAGTTTAGAGGATGAGTTGGGTGGCAAGCTGTTTAAGCGCAATACCCGCCGTGTGGATCTTACTGCTGAGGGAAATTCGTTGATTCCATTTGCTAAAAAACTTTTGGCAAACTGGGAAGACATGGAAAGAGATGTCAAACAGCGTTTTAAATTACATCGTGGCACATTGAATATTGCCTCGATGCCTTTCGCAACACATGCCGTTTTACCTGCTGTACTGCATGAATTTAATAAGAATCACCCCAATATCAATTTTTCAATCCATGATATTCCCAATGAAAAAATTATTGAAAAAGTCCAAGAGGGCATTTTTGAAATTGGGATTTGTTTTGAACCGCAACACAATGATCAATTAATTTTTAAGCCATTTTTCAATGAAGATTTTTTAGCACTACTTCCCAAGGATCATGAGTTGGCGCAGCGTAAAAGTGTGACATGGCGTGAGCTGTATGCTTATCCTTTTATCACTTTACAGAAACCTTCGATCATTCGACACGTGGTGGAAGAGAAATGTTCACAAAATAATATGATCTTAGATTTAAAACTTGAGTGTCATCAGATTAGTTCATTGTCGCATTTTGTGGCTTTTGGTATGGGGGTCAGTGCGATTCCACGTCATTTTCAAAATTATATCGATAAAGAAAATAATGTTTTGGTTGAAATTGAAGAGGGCAATGTCAATCTTTCGGTTGGGATCATTTATAAAAAAGATTTTGAACTTTCTAATATTTCTTCGCAATTTATTGAAACGATATTGGCACATCAGTTTTAAAAAGAATGTTAGCCCATCATAAAGTCCACTATTTCAGGATCAAATCAGATTAATGAGTTTTACTCATTAGACATTTGAAAGAATCAATTTCTAAAATAATTTGCTCGATGTTAATAATAATAATTCTAAAGGACATAGAGTTAAAACGATGAACAAAGTTGTCGCGAATGCACATGAAGCTTTGGCTGATGTGGTTGCAAACAACCAGACTTTTGCAGTGGGTGGTTTTGGATTATGTGGTATTCCAGAAGCATTGATTGATGCCTTAAAAGAAATTGGTGTAACGGGTCTAACTTGTATTTCTAACAATGCAGGTGTGGATGATTTTGGTCTAGGCAAGCTTTTACAAACCAAACAAATTAAAAAAATGATTTCATCCTATGTCGGTGAAAACAAAGAATTTGAACGTCAATATTTAAATGGTGAACTTGAAGTTGAGTTGACACCTCAAGGTACCTTGGCTGAAAAATTGCGCGCAGGTGGTGCAGGCATTCCAGCGTTCTTTACCCAAACAGGTGTAGGGACATTGATTGCCGAAGGCAAAGAAGTTCGCGAATTTGATGGTAAAGATTACATACTCGAACAAGCATTGGTTGCAGATATTGCTTTGGTAAAAGCCTATAAGGCAGATAAAGCCGGCAACTTAATTTTTCGTAAGACTGCACGAAACTTTAACCCTGAGTGTGCAATGGCTGGCAAATTGACCATTGTCGAAGTTGAAGAAATTGTTGAAATTGGTGAGTTAGATCCAGATTCAATTCATTTACCGGGAATTTATGTAAGTCGTATTGTTTTAAATGCGCAGCCTGAAAAACGAATTGAACAATTGACATTGAAGACGGAGATTTAATCATGGCTTGGACGCGTAATGAAATGGCTGAACGTGCAGCGCAAGAGCTTGAAGATGGCTTTTATGTCAATCTAGGCATTGGCTTACCTACCTTGGTTGCAAACTATATTCCTGACAATATCAATGTCTGGCTTCAATCTGAAAATGGCTTATTGGGAATTGATGAATTTCCAACACAAGATACTGTCGATGCAGATTTAATTAATGCGGGTAAACAAACCGTAACTGCACGTAAGGGCGCTGCGTTTTTCTCTAGTGCTGAATCTTTTGCCATGATTCGTGGTGGTAAGGTCAATATTGCCATTTTAGGATCAATGGAGGTTTCCGAAAAGGGAGATTTAGCCAACTGGATGATCCCTGGGAAAAAAGTAAAAGGCATGGGCGGTGCAATGGATTTGGTTGCAGGTGTTCAAAAAGTCGTGGTGTTGATGGAACACTGTGCTAAAGATGGTAGTCCTAAAATTGTCGCTGAATGCTCATTACCGCTTACTGGAAGACTGGTCGTAAACCGTATAATTACGGATCTAGGGGTGATGGATATCACTCCCCAAGGTGTTGAGTTGATTGAATTGGCTAAAGATGTGAGCCTAGAACAAATTCAGGCGGCAACAGGGGTAGAGCTGATCACCTCAAATCTCGCTGTGGCTTGATTGTGACAAAGCAAGCTTAAAATTATAATTTAACCAGCCAAGTTTAAATGCTAAGTCGCTTTGGCGGCTTAGACATGTTATCAATGGATATGCTATTTTCAAAAATACCCGCTTCAAAAGTATACGCATTTAAAATACAAGGTGAACTCGAATGGAAAAGATTGTCATCGTCGCTGCTCGTCGTACTGCAATGGGAAGTTTTCAAGGCAGTTTTGCAAGCTTATCTGCACCGGATTTGGGTGCAGTCGTCATTGAAAAAGTTGTTGAACAAGCCAATGTGCCTGTTGCTGATATTGATGAAGTAATTATGGGCTGTGTATTACCTGCGGGTTTAAAACAAGGTCCAGCACGTCAAGCGATGCGAAAAGCGGGTTTACCAGATCATGTTGGCGCAACCACAATCAATAAAGTCTGTGGTTCTGGGATGAAAGCTGCAATGCAAGCCAGCGATGCCATTAAAGCAGGAAGTGCCAAAATTATTGTCGTCGGTGGTATGGAGTCTATGACCAATGCACCGTATTTATTACCTAAAGCACGTTCAGGTTATCGGATGGGGCATGGTCAAGTGATTGATCATATGTTTCTTGATGGTTTGGAAGATGCGGGTACAGGGCGTGCAATGGGAAGTTTTGCACAGGAAATGGCGGATAAAAAGGGCTATAGCCGTGAGCAAATGGATGAGTTTGCAATTCGCTCACTGACGCGTGCAAAAAAAGCAATTGCAGAAGGTTATTTTAAAGACGAAATCACGCCTGTTAAAGTGGCGTTACGTCAGGGTGAGATCACTGTAGATGTGGACGAAAATCCTGAAAATGCCAAGATTGATAAAATCCCAAGCTTAAAACCTGCATTTGCTAAAGACGGTACGATCACTGCTGCAAACTCTAGTTCAATCAGTGATGGTGCATCTGCACTACTGATCACGTCGGCGTCAGAAGCGCAAAAGCGTGGTTTAACTGTATTGGCTGAAATCAAAGGCTATACAACCAATTCCCAGCATCCTGAAGAGTTTACCATTGCACCTGTGGGAGCGATTGAAAAACTACTGAAAAATGTTGGTTGGTCCGTAGACGATGTTGATCTTTGGGAAATTAACGAAGCTTTTGCCATGGTCACTATGGCTGCAATTGATGCATTTAAACTTGATCCTGAAAAAGTCAATATTAATGGCGGTGCTTGCGCACTCGGGCATCCACTGGGTTCATCAGGTTCACGAATCATTGTGACCTTGATCCATGCTTTAAAACGCTTAGGTAAAACCAAAGGGATCGCAACACTTTGTATTGGTGGTGGTGAAGCAACAGCACTTGCAGTTGAATTAAGCGCGTAATTTATTGTTTATCGTGATAAATAGTTAAATAGTTTGTGATTCAAAATTAAAAAAGCCGGTCGTTTCAATACTGCCGGCTTTTTGCTGTTCTTTGTCATGTGAGTTTATGTATAGTCAACTTGTCAAAAAATCAAACCCAAGAAATTAATATTTTTAATTAAATCAATTATATGACGAGATAAATTGTTTGATTATAAAAAGTTTGAAATGCCCCACCTTACATTCAAAGTTTCAATACCTTTGTGTAGGCGATGCCTGACTTTTCGTAGTGGATGCCAAACCTTGCGCTGCAAACATAGCAGTGCTTTGTTTTTGCTCATGTTGGGCGGGGGGACGTCCTGTACCCCCGTATTCCCACACACAAGGGGCGACATCCATGTCACCCCACGGTAGGACAACCATTTATGATTCAAAAGCACAAGGCTTTATCATTAAATCTTACCATTTATGACTATAAGTCACTTTCAATGTTGCACCTGACGCCAGCAGATGGCTGGTGTTATTACTGGTACGGAGAAGTTGGCTATATAATGGATAATATTTACGGTTAAACATATTTTCTAAGCCAATCGTAACCGTATCTTTTTTGTTTAGGGCAAAACTACTGATTAAATCTGCAGTGGTATATGACTTCACATCATAACGACCAAAACTGTTGACACCGTTTAAACGATAATCTTCTGAAGCAAAATATGTCGCTTGTAAACGATTTGTCCATGTGTCTGTTGGGCTATAAGAAATGTATCCTGTTACTTTTAATGGTGGAATACGGTAACCCGTCATGTCTTGTTCTTTATTGGTGTTCTGTGGGGTTTCACGGCCTTTCATCCATGTAACACTTCCTCCAGTTCCCCATACTTTTGCATCATCAAGATAATCAAGAGTCGCTTCTACACCAGTCACTTTTTCTTTGGTACGTGTCAGTATCAAGCCATTGTTAAAGGATTGAACACCACCCAGATCTGACGTTGACTGAAACACCGCTAAGCTTGAGCTAAAATTATTAAAATGACCATTCCAACCGAGCTCGTAATTATCCACCTTAACGGGTTCAAGGAATGATGATGCTAAGTTAAATCCTTCTGTTGCATTACGGATTACAACCCCTACATCGGGCAATTGAAAACCTTGATTAAAAGATGCGTAAATTGAGTGCTGATCTGTTGGCTTAAAGGTGATATTGGCATTATATAACCATGCATCCGCCGTCACTTTACCACCCTTAACGGTATAAGGCTGTGGTTTACCTAATTGTGATAATGGAACAAAGCTATCAATTTTTGCATAACTGTCTTCATAACGCGTACCAACTTCAGCAGACCATTGTTCATTAAAATTATGTTTTAATTGCGCAAAACCGCCGATACTTTGGGTGGTTAATTCAGGTAAATAGATTAGTTTTCCATTTTTAACAAATTCTAAACCACCAGATTGGTCATAAATTGTAGGATCAAACGTATCTAGAGGCATTTCACTTTTTTCACGGCTAAAATCGCCACCCCAAACAATTGAAGTATCACCTAAAAATTCTAGTGGGGTGTTTACGGTTAGGCGACTGCCAAGTACATTATTATTTTGATAAACCTGATCAACTTGCCCACCACGTGTACTGACTTTACGCGCATCAAATGGTGAGAAGCGAGTAAAAAAGTCTCGGTAATAGATTTGCGCGTCAACTTTGCTGCCAAATAAATCTTTATTGTTATAGGTCAAATTGTAGATTTGATTTTCATTTTTATTCTGGTCTTTTAATTTAAGCCCTTTGATTGCTTTCGCAGGTACGCTACCTGCAGGAAGTTTTGCTACACTTGGGTCAGAGGCATAGTCAGAATCTTGTTCAGCATTATAGTAATTTGCTGCAAATTGAAGATATTGGTTGTCGTCAATGTGATAGCCAAGTTTACCGCCTACGCTATATGCATCCGCATCAAACAGATCCCCTTGACTTGGTTCTGGTGCAACACGATCGCCTCTGGCATCGTATGGACTACCAATACGTTGATAGCCAAAATCAAATGCATAGTCAAAGTTATTTAAGCTTCCAGAAAAATATTGATGAATATCTCCACTTAGAGCATCTGTACGAAAGTTGGTCAAAGCGCTTTGTAGCCCAATCACAGTTTTTGCAGTCGGTTCACCGCCTGCAGCTTTGGTGGTGATTGAAATCGTTCCGCCAGCAGCACCACTTCCATAAATCGCATTACTGCCACGAATGACTTCTATCCCTGTAATACTTTGAGGGTCGATTGATGAAAGACCTCTTGATGTATCACGTGTCAAATTCATAGGTACGCCGTCAACCAAGATCAAGGCATTACGTCCGCGTAAAGTTTGCCCATAATCAGTAATTGTACGACTTGAGTCTGATAAACCAGGCACAACTTTGGCTAAAACAGTGGCAATATTTCCAGAAGACGCATTTTTTAGAAATTCAATTTGTTTTTCATCTAATTTGGTCACTTGTTTTGCAGAAGAGGAGAATTCATCTGAGCGTGATGCGCTGACAGTAATTGTTGGAAGCACCGCAGCTTTGTTTTCTGTATCTGTAGCCTCTGTGGGTGAAATAGCAAAAGAGGATTGTGATAAAAAGATGAACCCACCAATTGATATAAGTGGAATGATTTTTTTTACATCAGACTTCTTATTAAAAATTTTGTTGCTTTTCATCTTGCTTCCTTTTATCTCACCCTGAGATTGCTTTAAATTGACGAAAGTATAATTGAGAATGATTGTAATTCACAGTAACAAATAAACAAACAATAAAACATTTATATTCAGCTTAAATTTAATTGAATGGAATAGCTGATACACCACTCAAGGTTTAGAGGTATATACAATTTCTTTATATGAATCAATATGAAGCTGATGTGCTCGACGGGTAATACTGCGATCATCACCGAGCACAAAAAGTTTTACAGACTGGTGTTTCCACAACGCAATATCTTCAGGCTGGCGCGGAATTGCGCAGAAATATTTACCCTGTAGTTGAGTTTTGCTATATATCTCTTGGATCTTTGCTTGAACTTGCGGATGGCGCGTTTCCCAAGGAACGCCCATAGACTGAGAAAGATCTGCCGCACCTTCAAGAATAATATCGATCCCATCAATAGCTAAAATTTCATCGATATTTGCTACACCAGCTAAACTTTCAATCATTGCGACGACAACTGTTTCTTTGTGTGCGTGTTGCACAAAATCAGTTAAGCTCTGCATGCCATAGCGATTTAACCGAGTTGAATTTAAGCCCCTTTGTCCTAGGGGCATGTAGTGGCAATGATTCACAGCTTCTTGGGCTTGTTGTGCATTTTCTATACGTGGTATTACAATTCCAGTCACGCCAGCATCGAGTAAAGGTAAGATCAAGTGATTGGCGGTTAAGGGGACTCGAACCAATACATCAAGCTGTATGGTTCTAGCGGCTAAAATCATGCTTTCAACTTGGGATGTACTAAATAAAGTATGTTCCAAGTCAATAATAATAAAGTCATAGCCAGCCAGCCCCAATTGCTCCACATGAATTGGCGAGGCAATAGAACAGAATATGCCATAAAGTGACTCACCATTTTCCATGCGTTTTTTAAAGGTAACTGAAGTTTTATTCATATTCAATTTCCTTAATTAAACTCAACGGATTTGGGGTGGTTTGTACTCTTAATCGGATTTCTGGTAGGAAGCGACGACTTGCAAGTTGTTCAATATCGATGGTGTCATCTGTAAAGTTAAACAATTCATATCTTTGTGCAAATTCTGGATGCTTTTCTTTATGTTGATTGATGATTGATCTTAACATTGTCCAAAATTTGATTTCATCAAAATCATAATGTGTGTTTAGAAATATGGCCAATTCCGCCAGATTGACAAACCAAAGTGCGTCTTGGGTGAAATCTCTTAACTCATTTGCTGCGTGCGTTTCTAAAAAAGAATTTGGGTTAATTTTGGCATGTTCTTTAGGTGCGTCTTGTAAATCGGGTAATAGCTCTGGATTTCTTAATAAATGACGACTAAAGCGAATACCATCATGGAAATCTTTTAAAGCCGCTTTAACAGGTAGACCATCTTTGTGAATTAACACCATGTTTTGTGCATGTGATTCCAATGCTAAGCCGTGACACCATAAAATATGCATAATTGGCAGATAGGCATTTTTTAATAACTTCTCTAACCAAAACTCGATCCCGTATTGTTTGATCCAGTGGTCTATCAGCGGTTTTTGGTCAGTATCAAGTTGCATTAGACCTGTAACTGGTGTTGCTGATTCGCCTTCATTGAGATAATGATAAATACTTTCACGCCAAATACAGGCCAGTGCGCCATATTGAACAGCTAAGGCGATCGGCTGATTGATAGAAAGTCCAGCAATTTCTCTTAAAATAACGGGTTTACGTTGTTTTTCTAAAATATGGTCTTGCTCAACGATTTTATACAGCCAGTCACTCATTTTTGCAGCATTTTGCACAGTATGTGGTGCTAAAACACGAGAGGTCGACGTGTTAACTAAATTCATTGCTAATTTCAGTGATAATGCTGAAATATCCGTGATGTTTGATAATGTTCGGATTGATTGTTGCGGTAAATAAGTAGGTCCAGCGATTTTCAATGGAATGATCAGTTGGTTGCTGATTGCATCTTGATAATACAATTCAATAATTTTATCCCATTGCCAAGGATGAATGGGGCTAAGAATATAATCATTGAAATCAACTTGATACGCTGCCAATTCCTCACGGATTGCGTGAAGGTCTTTGTCTGAAAAATGCTGTTTATACAGTTGATTTAAGTTGATCGTTTCACTCAAAACCAATTTGCATAAGCTTTTATGAGTAGCAGCCCATTGAACAGAGAATCCTTGGGATAATTCAGGTGAGTATTTTTGATTTTCCTTAAGATCAAAGCCTATTCTAGATTTAAAACTTGGATGATAGAGATGTGCATTGTTTATACGGGCTTCTTGCTCAATATATGACAGTGTTCTTAATGGTTGGTTGGGTGATAGACCCAGTGTTTGTGCATGTTTGACATAGGTAAGATTGAGCTCATCATTAAAGTTTTGCCATTTGATTGGATCAGCATCAATAATATGTTTTAAATCAGCCAATAATGCTTTTAAATTTGGACTGCTTGATGACTTTTGAACGGCATCATAACGGACTAAACTCGATGGATTTAATTTAATTCGGTTAAAACTAAAATGTTGTTTAGCGTCGCAGCTATAAAAAAGATCATCTGAAATAAAGAATTTAATTTGCCCATTTGATTTTTCGTAATTAAAGGCATTTTCAAAGATTAAGGCTTCTAATAATTGCCCGATGACACGTCTTTCCGCTTGGACTTTATAATCAACTTGTTGCGTAGCTTGAAGTGGGGTTAGTGTTTGAGCGCCTCTGTATTTATAAATCGGATTTTCAATATCAATCCAAATCGGGTTACAACCACTGTGATATAAGGTGTTCATCATATTTGCCTTAATAGGTAAAGTGAGAGAGTTAAGCAAAAGGTTGCAGTAGTGCTGTGCTTTATCTGAGAAGTTTTCATCGATCAGGGTTTGTCTGGTGGTTTGCCAAAGTTCACTTTCTTCAATAATGCTTACTCTTGATATCGCACTAATTAGATGCGCAATATGATTAATGACTAAATAATATTGCAGAAAAATCCATGCATCCTTTTGAGAAAACCAAACAGTGCTATCTTCAGAGACTGAGGAATGATCATTGAGCATCTCAGAAACCACACTAATCCCTTCCATATCACGAATAATCAGTCGAGCAGGGAAGCCTTGTTTAAATTCCATCAAACTGTTTTGCATATGGGCTTCAACACTAATCCCTTTATTTGCAAACAATTCAATCAGTGGAACCAAGGAAACTTGAATATATTGTTTCCACCAATCAGCAAGAAAGGCTTTTGAGTGACTATTTGGAAGTCCTTGGGCTTGTGCGGCCTGATCAATAAACGCCATTAAGGGGATCTGATGATGCTCATTTTCTTCGACTAAACCACCTAGCATCCGAGTATTTTCAAGCGTTTCCGTAGCTAATCCTGCGCGATATATAATGCCAAAAGAACTTTCTAACTCAGGGATTTTGACAGTTTTGGCTGTAAGCTCTGGAAGAATGAGCATATTTTTATAGTGTTGGTTGATCTGATGCTTAAGAATGATTTTACTGGCATCAATCGCTCTTTCCATTTCATCCATAGGGTTGTTACGAATAAAACTAGTAATACGCACATCAATGGAGAGTTTTAAAAAAATATTAGATTGCGGTAACCAAACGGTTCGTACTGAAGATGTAGGCCAAACGGTTTGTCCTAAAGCACCTAAATATCGAACCTCATGATTTTCTAAATAGCGTTTTAAGGAAGGGTGTAGGAGTAAAAAGTTTGCTTGCCACGGATGTGTAGGCAAAAGTTCATAATTTTCGAAGTCATCTTTGAGGCGGTGTTGTGCATGCTTCAAAACGTCTTCTTCAATCAGTTGATCAATATTATTATCGCTGACAAGTTTTTGGATTAAGGATGAATGCACTGCGAAGTAGTGTAACTGAAACGTCGCACCTAGCTCTGGGCTATACTTTTTCATATCCTCTTTAGAAAAGCCTAGATTGGCTTTTGAGGTCACATGAAATGGATGTCCATATAACATGCCTTGTTCAGCAGATTGAAAACTAGAGGCCAGTTTAGGCTTTATTTGATCTACGCTGTTTTCTAAAAAGAATTTGGTATTTTCGATACTGTTTGCGATTTCTGCATAGAGATTTTGATTTTGCTTTTTATCTTTAAATCGCTGATTTAACTTTAACTCATCGGTTATCATTTTAACCAACACTTTAGGATCAGTCAGACTTGTGACAGTCTTATCCTCAGTATTGAAGACACAAAAAGAGCGCTGGTAACGATGATAACCAGTGCTTGAGAAATGCTGTATCGCACCATAGATGATTGAGTTAGATGCAGTAAATGGGTATGAAAAATAGGATGAATTATTTGCGTCATGTATTGTTAAAGGTGAATCCTGTTCTGAGAGAATATGCTGTTCGAGTTGAACTTGAAGTTCACGAAAAAAAGTATTCAAGTATTGTTCAAAAAGCTTGTAAGACCATGCATCGGTGGTAATGATCGGGTTCATTCTTGTACCTCTTCTAAAATTGTATTGGTTAAAAATTTGTTTAAAGTCACGATTAATCCAGCACCAATAAAAAATAATGCAGTGCAAATTAACGCGGCAGTGATATTGAAAAATGAGTATGTGAGGGTGACCGCAATCGGCCCAAACAGTTGACCGAGAACAAAGGCGCTATTTGAAATACCAATCACTTTTCCTTGATTTCTTGCATCTGTTTTTAACGAAATCGTATGAAAAATAGAGGGAATAAGTGCAGCGAAACAGAAACCTTGTATGAGTCTTAAGAGCAGCACTAACCAAATATTAGTGGTCCATGTCAAAGCCAGAACCGTGATTCCACAGATCAGCGTTGCACTGACAAAATTATGAAATGAATCACCTCTCGCATCGTTACGTTTCCCCCAATAGGTTGCAGCAAAAAATGCAGCGCCCCATGAAAGAGCGTGGATTGTTCCTGTTAAACTCGCAATAGATAAGGGGGTAGTTATATTTCGACTGATTTCACTAATATATAAGATAAAACAGGACACTAAACCGAACCCGCCAGCTTGGACAAAGGTTCCCGCACTGAGCCAAGAAAAAATTGTTCGATCAAATGATTGCAGTGTTGATGGTTTTTTATCGGGTTCAGTGACAGATGTCTGTACAGGTTTGCTCAATAAAATGGCAGCAACTAAGATTAAAACGATGACAATATATGCTGTGGCATTGAGTAAGGTTTCAACTTTCCAATGGTCCATAAATATGCCACCGAGTACCGGACCACATAGACAGGCCAGTGCGACACTGCTTTGGAGCTGTCCAAAAGCAAGACCTCTTTGTCGCTCGCTAGACAAGTAAGAGGTATAGGTATAAAGAATCACGGATAGACCGCAAAATCCTAATAAAATACGGGCAAAAATAAACACAAATAGATGCTGTGCTCCCGCCATTAAAAGTATAGAAATGCAGAAACCAGCCAAAGAAAGTAACAGTGCTTTTTTATGCCCAAATGTATCTGATAGATGACCAATAAGGGGGGCTGTAAATAGACTCCCTAGAGCTGGTGCAGACAGCGCTATACCTGCCCAAATGGCGGGTGTTGCCATTTGCGCCGTCAATTTTTCCATATATAGCGGCATGATCGGTATTAAGACCATCAAGCCAAAAGTCGAAAAAAATTGACACAGTAAAATAATCAAATGATCTAGGCGAGAGGAACGCATGATTTAGATATCCATGGTCTCATAGCAAGATTGGAATAAAGCATGGTAGGGATTTGACGTCATACCAATTTTACTTGGCATCCCTGTTGAATCACCTTGTTGGGCTAATAACGGGTTGAGTAATTGTTTGAATGGCCAATGGCTACTTTCAAAAACATATTTTTGAATACAGTTTTTCGATTGTTCAGAAAGCGCGGCAGTTTCTATAAAGTTGACAATAATCGCTTGGATCATTTCCCAGAAGTCAATTTCAGTATGATCGGTATATTTCAATGTTGCTAATGCGATAGGGTATAGGTTGATTTGTATCCCGAGGGTTATAAAATAATTAAATAAATCCTCATTTTTATTAAAGATAAGATTGTTTGGCGTACTGGTATCAATTTTATAGACTGGCGGAACAAAACCACTGTCCTGAATCGCAGGGGTGCATATTCTTAAGGTGTCATGGTCACGCAGAATAAAGCATTTAAATTGATTGTCTTGGTAACATACAAGGGTGTTTTGACCATGACACTCAGGCATAACACCAAAAGACCACAGTGTGAGAAAAGTGTGAATAAAATGGGTACTCAAATCTTTAAGTAAGTTCCATTTGTCACCTGTTATACCTAAAGCTTCCCATGGATCAATATAAGGACAACTTAAAGCAGACATGCTAATTGGTGCTATATTTTTTTCTTGGCAAAAATGAGGTAAATGCCTCACTTGACAGCCGATAACACCTAAATTTTGTACCAGCGGTTCTTGTTTTCCTAAGACCCACCAATGGGTTTCATTGCTTAAAAAGAGCTGATGTTTTAATGATGGTGTTTTGTCGATGACATCATTGAGAAAATCATATGCCGCATGACCGTTGGCTAAATATCGAGCAGGCATAGAGCGAATAGCCCCCAAAGTTTTGGCATTGGTCGAGAGCTTTAAGTGCTGATTTGAATTTAAGTGATTGATTAAAGTTCGTAGCGAGGATGTTGGGCAACCAATTGTAGTGACGAGGCCGAGGTCAATCCCTAGATATTTATTTTCTTGAAATCTTAAATAGTCATGCTGTGTTTTAAGTACAGGTATTGCAAGGTATTCATTTGAGAGAGCCTGCATTTTTTCAATAATAAGATTTTTTTCCTCAACAGGGAGAGCCAGTTCATCATGTGGAATGGATTCCATATTATTTATGACATCTGCTTTTTTAAATGCCCACCAATACACTTCAATTTCTTTTTGAGTAATGAGTGGACTGAGTTCACCTTTCGCATGTGCAAATGGATGAAATGCACGGTCAGCGACAAGCGAAAGTTGTTCACTCATTATGAGTGGCGAAGAAAAAGAAAGTGCGGATTGTAAGATTTGAGGAATTTTTTCAGCAGTAACTAAATTATCATGCCAATACGTAATGGCCTTTTGGTGGTTGATTGATGGCCACCATGAGGATTGAGTTAAATAATTAAAAACGTCAGCAATCGCGATCTCAGTGGTCTGTTGACTCAACGTGTTATGAAGTAAAACTTCTGCTTTTGTGATATAGAAAGGATTTACACTATTTACTTTTAAGCAGTTGAAATGTAGTTCCAACTCACTACTCAGATGTATTACAAGATAAGGCTTTTTATAGACAATATGGTTTCTGAACTCACCATAATTTTCCATATAGAGCGCATCTATAGTTTTCTGAAGTTGTGTTGTGTAAATCCGATCTAACATGTGCATTGTTCCTATAATTATAAAAGTGGCAAAACTGTGCCAATATTTTGTTTTTGTGCAGCATTGAAAAACCATTTCGCACAAACAATATCGTCAATCGCCATACCCATTGGGTTGAGTAAAATGATTTCATCATCATTTTCACGGCCATTTTTATGCCCAATAATGATGTCACCTAGTTCAGCATGTAGTTTTTCACGGCTAAATAAACCTTCTTCAACCAGCACATTGATGACTTTCTTTTCTCTATTGGATTGATCCCAGTCGTCCACAATCACTTTGTCAACTTTGAGGAAAACTTCTGGTTCAATATCCATGATTGAGATATTTGAAACGAAGCAACCTTTTTTAAGCCATTCAAATGGGATATAGGGTTTGTCAGATACTGTGCAAGTGATTAATACATCTGCCTGTTGGATCGCCGACTTGGCAGTTTCATGAATTTCGATTTGAAGATTTGGATATTCGCCAATAAATAAAGCTTTAAGTTTTTCTGCAGCTTCTGGGTTTAGATCAAATAAATGTATTTTTTTAACTTGAGGGTATTGTTCTAAGACCGTTTTGATTTGCATTTGGGCAATCGGACCACAACCAATCACGCTGATATCTGAGAAGTCTTTTTTGGCGAGATATTGAATTGATACACCAGTAATTGCCGCTGTTCTCATCGCACTAATTAAACTGCCTTCCATGATTGCCACGGGGTAATTTGTTTCAGCGTCATTTAAAACAATTAAGGCGCTGGCACGAGGAATATTAAATTTCTTAGGATTATGTTGGCGGGAGCCAATCCATTTGATCCCTGCAATAGGATCATTTCCAGCCAAATAACACGGCATGGCAATAATTCGGTCTGCAATATGGTCCGCACCTTGCCAACGTAAATAGGGTTTTAAGGGTTGCACAAACTGTTTATTTGCGTGAAGTGTGAGGCCTTCAGTAATTGCTTCGATAAATGAATTACTGTGATTTGCACCAAGATGGAGTAAATCTGATTGACTAAGGTAACGAAGGCTAGCCAAATTACTCATAAATATTTCCTAAAAAGTGGAGTTAAACAACGGATTGCAAATTAAAATTTTCTTGATTGAGATGATTTTTATTGAAATGTCTTCTCTTGATCATTTCGAACCATTCTTCGTCATAAACTAAATCTAAATAACGATCGCCTCTATCTGCTAAAAGGGTTAAAACGCATGACCCAGACGGGATGGTCGGGATAAGTTTTTTTATTGCTGAAATAGATGAGCCGCTAGATCCACCCGCAAAAATGCCTTCATGTTCGAGGAGTTCTCGGCAGCCTAAAGCTGACTCATAATCATCAACATAGATGACATCATCTATTTCATCTGGGGAGAGTAGGGCTGGAACGGTACTTGCACCGATACCCGGAATTTCACGTGGGCCTGAGTGACCACCAAAGAGAACAGAACCGACGATATCGACTGCAATAACTTTTAAATGCGGGAATTTTTCTTTTAAGCGGCGAGATACGCCCATGATTGTTCCAGAAGTACTTGCACCAACAACCAAGTAATCAATACTGCGATCGATTTGATTTATGATTTCTTCCGCTTCACCATAATAGTGGCTTTTCCAATTGTTGGGATTTGCATATTGGTTGATCCAAACAGCATTGGGCAATTGGCGGCAAAGTCGTTGTACTGTATCGATTCTTGTTTTTAAATAACCACCGTTTTGATCTTTTTCAGAGACCATTTCGATATTGGCTTTATAGAGCTTCAACATTTGTAAATTGGCTGAAGCAATTTTGGGGTCAATCACGGCAGTGAATTTCAGGCCGTAAATTTTGCATGCCATTGCAAGTGCAATTGCTAGATTTCCTGATGAACTTTCAACAATGTGGCTATCTTTATGAATGAGGCCAGATTTAAGCCCCTCTTGTAACATATACAATGCAGGTCGATCTTTGATACTTCCACCAGGATTGAGTAACTCCATTTTTGCGACAACGGTGATGGATTGATCGGTAAACATCCTTGAGAGTCTGATTAAAGGAGTTTTACCTATGCAATCGAGAATATTGTTATGGATCATCGTTAGAATTCTCTGGTTTTATCTTTTGCAAATGATAATCATTATTGGTTTTGTTATTATTAAAATTTACGTGAAATTTGTTGTGTTTTGTAATTTTATTGAA
>NZ_WJYH01000032.1:0-56929 GCF_009668065.1 Acinetobacter sp. RIT698 | reverse complement strand
TAATTTGAACAGCATACCGATAGAATCTACTAACCATTCTTCCTTTTATTCTTCACCCACGCCATTTCTATAAGATTTAAATCAGGGCTGTAAAGTGGTAACCATAATATATGATGCTCATGTTGCTCTAATAATTCTTGAATATCTGACCTTTTATGAAATGTCACATTATCCATCACAACAATACTCTGCTTCGGCAATTCTGGGTTAAAAAATTCCTTAACCCAAAAATGAAATACATCTGAATTCACTTTGCAATCAAATAGTCCAACTCCAAATAAGCCACTTTGATATATTGCACCAATTGTATTGGTTTGATTCTTTCAAAGCAAAATATGGCAATGAAAGCTTTTTTATAATCAAACACTCATTTTTTCATGTAATTGTATGAATAATTAGATGGTTTGATTATAGTTTTCTTCATCTTTAAAAATTGCTTCAATTGATAAGCCAAATAATTTAGAAATTTTAAATGCCAAAGGCAGACTAGGATCATAACGTTCTTTTTCAATTGCATTAATTGTCTGCCGCGAAACACCCAAATATTCTGCTAATTGCTGCTGAGACCAGCCTTGTTTCGTTCTTAATTCAGATAAGATATTTTTCATCGATAACGCCAGCTCCCAATTGCAATACCAACACCCCACAATGTTGCCATTAAAGGCCATACAAAAAACATAGAAAGATGTGGAAAGCCAATATTTTCAAGAAATCCATAGCTAAATGTAATGAGTGCGGTACCTACGAATGCGAGCGCAAAAGCTTGTAATTGGATGTGTTGTTGCATTTCATCTAAGCGCGCTAATTGTCTAAGTACACTCCAACCCACCAAAATACAGGGAATTATTGGCAATAATGTCACAAAAATTTGTGTTGAATAGCGGATATCGTCATTCTTTAAATAATTTAATGAACAAATAAGCACAACAATATAAAGCAGTATTGATGCACTAAACTCAATCAGAGATCTATATTTTTTCATACGGCAACCATGTAAAGTAAACTTTACACAAATTTAGATCAAATAGCACACCATGTAAAGTACACTTTACATATTATTTTTATTTTAACTTAGACAACAAACTTGAAATGCGCCTTTAATTGTCATTTTTTCACAGCATTTATCCGCGCTTTGATTATAAATTTCTAAAGCTAAATGATTTAAAAGCATAAAAAAAACCTAGTAAGCATGAAGCAAACTAGGCTATAAACTTTGAATCTCTTTTCGTTGGTAGCGGGAGCTGGATTTGAACCAACGACCTTCGGGTTATGAGCCCGACGAGCTACCAGACTGCTCCATCCCGCATCAACGAAGCACCTTTATACGCCTTAAAGACAAGGAATACAACCTTTATTCTATATATGTTTAAAAGAATTATTGATGGGCATCCAGAACACGCTAAAAGCATTCATTGTTAACTGATTATCGTATGCTCTTTTAACTTCAAAACACAACGGTTTAACCTTTTACTTAAGATTAAAAACCTAATATTTCGATAGCGATCTATTATACTTTTACCCTCATCAAGGCATCTTTAGCTCTTACCCAAATAACAATTTAATTAAACCAGTCATTGATATAGCATTAGAAAGCCCACTAAAAAGTGGGCTTATTTTTTGGAGGCGCATGAATGATGTGTGAGTCGCACAACAATTCAATAAAAAGTATATCAGCCTTTATTTATTAATTAAATTAAACTATGTAACAAAAATTAGCCAAAGCGTGCTGCAATACAATGTTCAAATAAACAGCGAAGATTTGCCTTAGTCTCTATATAAATTTAAGCAATTAAAAAACCACCCGTAGGTGGCTCGATTTAAATCATAGGTTCCAAAATCTTATAAATTTTACCATTCTTGCTGCTTTCAAAAAGCATTTCGAAGTTAGGACGCAAAAGTTCATTTTCAACAATAATATATTTGATACGTTCATGAGTTTTATTTGGATTTATCACAACATCATCTAATGTTGCCTCAACTGCATAACACTTTCCAAATTGATCCTTTACATTTATGTCGAGTTTATTCATAAAAAACACCTTAAAAATTAAATAAAAAACAGCTAAAACTGTTAACCAAAACATTCAATGATTATTAAATTTATGCTTGTACATCAAACGCAATTCAATATACTGCAAAAACAGTAAATTATTATAAAAATTTTTATTTACTTACATTTTAAGTGCTTATCAAAAAGATTGCTTCTTGATGCTACTCAGGTTTTTTGAGGATCTATTGCTTTTATCTCCTTTAAATCATCAAGATGAAG
Source organism: Acinetobacter sp. RIT698 (assembly GCF_009668065.1). Taxonomy (NCBI): domain Bacteria; kingdom Pseudomonadati; phylum Pseudomonadota; class Gammaproteobacteria; order Moraxellales; family Moraxellaceae; genus Acinetobacter; species Acinetobacter sp. RIT698. Next base: position 54,660 of record NZ_WJYH01000032.1, on the reverse strand, counting down.
ATCAAAAATGCTTTCAATCATTTTTACTTTGGATTCACTGGTATCCTCAGAAGTTTCAATCAAGTATTTTTTTGTTTGTTGGGTAAATTGAAAATAGTCTTCATAATTCACTGTTCCATTTTTTATCAGAAAACCGACTAAATTTCCGATGAGTAATCTTGTGACATGGTCACCCTCTAAGGTTGCCTCAACCAGCTTCCCAGCTAAAATTAATTTTTTCATCACATTACCATCCTTTGTATCATTTACTTAATTTAACAAATTCATTTTTACTTGTCATATCAATAAAAATAATCCATGCTTAAGTTCGTTCAGATGTACGCTAGCTTTTGGCTTCTATCACTGCAAATGCATCACTATTGATACTTCAGCAATCACACCCATTTACTTGAATACAATTAAACAGTCCCCTCCTTCGGTAGTTGCAAAGCTGTTTTAAAAACCAATTTCCACTCTGGTATGTATGCCAATCATCAACCTCAAAAATGGTTTTATTCTAAACTTGCACTTATCTGATAAAAAAAGCCCTACATTTCTGTAAGGCTTTACCTTAATTTTGCGCTGACTAAGGATTTTTGTTATTTATTATTAGTAAAATAACAATTTAAATTTACTTTAAAATTAAATTATCGTCAACCCTTTCATTGCCTGTATAAAAAAATACCCACCGATAGAGTAAGTGGGTATATAAACTTGTGATATATGTTTAGATAAACTTAATTTACAGAACATAAGTCTCACTTTCAATACCATTCATCGGCTATTTAATTTCACAAAAATACAAATATCAGAATTTATTCACTCAATGATCGAGACTTCATATGCTCACAGATAAAGCCCTCTATAAAAACAATAAAAAACACCAGCCAATACTACGCACAAAGAAGGACAAAAAATTAAATCGTACATAATTGATTTTAAATTTTTTTTAATTAAACCATTTAAAAGTATGGCATAAAACTGAAATATGCTAGATTCTATTTGATGATTCAAATTATTGTAATTTATCAAACACATTGAAAGAAAAAAAACCTATACATTTATCTCGACTATTTTACTGCGTTTTTATTATTAAAGAACAGATGTATAGTATCCGTGACCATTGGAGAGAGTGGTCTATAGACAATAAAGAAAGGCCCTACTAACCTGCATGATGCGGGTTTCTTTTTTGTTTATTGATCTAGAGATAGGACAGCATCCATACACGATTCAGAATATAAAAGGCTTGATTTATACAGCAATTGATTAGATCTGCTTAATTTTTTGCTGATAGGCGAATGATGGATCTTTTAAATAGGTCCAGTGTTTTAATAAGAATATAGAAAAAGTTATAGAAATATTTGAAATGTATAAATATGAATTAAGATAAAAATTTAGAGTTAAAAAAAAGCACGATATCGTGCTTTTTTCACAACTTACTCTGAATTATAGCGGAGTAATGTTTACAGCGTTAGGACCTTTAGGACCTTGAGTGATACTGAATTCAACTTGTTGACCTTCAGCAAGAGTTTTAAAGCCAGAGTTAGCGATTTCGCTGAAATGAGCAAAAACGTCTGGACCTGATTCTTGTTGAATGAAACCGAAACCTTTAGTTTCGTTGAACCATTTAACTGTACCTTTAACAACATTTGAGTTTGACATAATCAATCCTACTGAGATTTAAAAATTTTAAGTCATTTTATGACTAGTGATAACGTCGAAAATAATAAAGAATTGAACTTAAAATCTGAATAAAACGAAGGATTATGACTAAAACTGCGATACTTAGAGAAGATTTACCAAAACATGACTTTTTTCTAGTTGGCTTTACTTTACAGGAAAAAAATAAATAATCAAGCCTTCTTATACATATTTAACTTTTTTATGGATAAAGAATGGCTTATCTATTTAGAACAGCTCTCATGTGAGAGCTTTCTCAAATAACTTACTTTTTTCGATCATTGATAGAAAGCCAATTAATTTTCTATTTCAGAAGAAAAAAATACCAATGTTCCATACATCAATTTTTCTTATGCTTATTTTAGGGTTACTTTTTAAATGGCCAGCGGAGTTGAGCCAAATATTGGTTGGGTATTTGACTACGCACACCAACTTGATCATCTTTAATTTTTTGATCTTCATAGTAAAAACTCCCAAACAGAATATCCCAAAATATAAACACTTCTCCAAAATTCTTACGACCAAATCCATGTTTATGATGGATGCGATGTACTTCAGCTACAGCAAAAATATATTTGAACGGACCAACACGATAATCAATATTTGCATGTTGAAAAAACAAATGCACGGCCATAAATATCATCCAACACCCTATCAGCACACTTGGAGCACCCAAAAGCGCTAAGATGATCAAACTAGGTCCAGCAAGTACGATTGCACTCAGTGGATGCCTCTTTTCAGCATTTAACCAATATAAACGGCGTGATTGATGGTGAATCGCATGTAATTTCCATAAAAATCGATACTTGTGGCTTAGGTAATGCATGAACCATAGTCCAAAATCAATCATCACAGCAATAATCAATATCTGCCAAAATACCGAAATTTGGTCAGGCCATAACCGTGGAATAAATTGAAAAAGATCAAACCATTCGATAATTTTTGCAACAGAAACAATCAAAAATAAATTAAAAATTGCATGGATGATATCTGTAACAAAATCTTGATGTGTATCCAACCATTTTGCTTGATAAGGCAAATAATACTCAACCCATGCAATCACTACGCCACTTAGCAAGATGAAGAATATTGAACTTGGCCAATACGGAATTTGCTCAGAGACGATGAGCGTAACCATCCATACGGTTAACAGCATATAAAGTGGATAAAATAAATATCGCAGAGATATTTTAACAAAAGCGCTCATTTATAACTCCAATCAACAGAATACGTTTTAGGAGTATGCTGACTGGCTGGATATAAAAATTGAACGAAACCGCTATATCTCCTATAGCTTTTGATCCGACATTAGCAATATTGGCATTTGCTCAATGGATGGAATAAATTTTAATAGTGAAGGTTGAATGCCAAACATTTGTTTGCAGGTTCGACTAAAATGCGCCTGATCAGAAAAATGAGATTGATGAGCCATGCTGGTTAAATTAATATCCTGATCTATGGCTTGAAAGCTTTGTAATAAGCGTAACCATTTCCGATAACTACGATAAGAAATACCAAAATTGTCACTAAACCAATGACTAAAACGACTTTCTGAAAGATTGAATTGTGTGGCGATTTGTTTCACTGTCAAATTCTGTTGATGGTTGAGAATAAGAAATTTTGCAAGACGCTCTTCTCTAACTGACTGAGCTTTGAAATTAGATTCACTGCAATAACTTAAAAGCTTTTGGAAAGATTCAAATGTTTGATTTTGTTCTATAAAACATGCTCTAAGAATCGTCACCAAACTTTCAGGCAATATTGTAATCGACGAGTCTGGTTGTTGGTAAGCTTGTAAATAATGCTGAATGACATCAGCAAGAAAATGTGTTTGATCAATATAGATCGAACAGTAAGTCCCTGGTTGCAAATGATGTAAAGTATTTGCTGCGATATAGACCCCACTACTCCATATACAATAATCATCAGCAATAACTTGAATCCTCTCTCCCTGTTGTTTTGCAAAGCTTAACTGATGTGCGTGATGACGATGTGGAGAGTTATCACCAACAGCTCCCTCAAAATAGCCAATGCCATATCCAATTGCTATTCTGCCCATCCAATATTTAGCAGGTAAGTTATATAGATTAGATTGAGCCATAGAATACTTAAGCTAAAAGTGAAAACTCATTAAATAACACTATTCTACTTATCTTCAAATACCCAGCATAAATAAGCAGATTGATTGAGTGCGCTTTTTATATCTTTGCTATTCTAAAGCGCTTAAATTCAATCCAATAAATTTTAAGCATAAAAAAACCTAGTAAGCATGAAGCAAACTAGGCTATAAACTTTGAATCTTTTTCGTTGGTAGCGGGAGCTGGATTTGAACCAACGACCTTCGGGTTATGAGCCCGACGAGCTACCAGACTGCTCCATCCCGCATCAACGAAGTGACTTTATACGCCTTAAAGGCAAGTAATACAACCTTTATTCAATATATATACCTAAAAGATCCACTTAATTATCCTATTCACACAATTTTTATACTTTATGCATTGTTTTCAAGTGTGCTTAGATAAATACAGAAACAGAAAATTTCGGATTGATTAGATTGAATCTCTTTCGTTAAATCCACAACATCATATTAAACACCAAACATCGCTAATCTCTATGCCATGATCCAAGTTGCTAAATAAAAAAAATATCCTTAAGCACCTATCAACATAAAGATCAGTAGCATGATAGGAAATTTATTTTCAATATATTTCAACACATCAAAACTCATAAAAGCCCACCTTTTGATGAGCTTTTAGATCCATTTGTATTTACTTATACACCCATACCCCAGAAGGGATATTACCAAATAAATGTATAAGCAAAGTAAGAACAATAAACATAGAAAAGAAGAATGCGATGTTTATAGATTTAGATATCATGTAATCACCCTTATTTTATTTTTGTTGCTTTTTTATACACTAATAACGTGAATTTTTCAATCATTAACATGAATATAAATAAATCACTTTAAAATCTAAGACGCTACAATGAGCATAAATAGTAAAACATTTTATGATAATTACATCTACTCTCCTCCTTATAAATACCTCTTACCTTATAAATATCTTTTAGAGCATTATAGTTTAACTATATATAGCAATTTTTGGCGTAAAAAAGACGCTTTAAGCGCCTCACCATAAACTTCATTATTTACAACCTATTTCAACTTATATTGCTTAATCATCTACTCAATCTCAAAAAAATGCTTTTCTGTGACTATTTTTATCTTTATCTCTTTATAATATCTAATCATTGGGTCATTTGCATCTTTGCTGATTTTATCTAAAAACTTATTCTCTTTCATTAATTTAGAATAAGTTTTATAACCTATAATTAATCTTTGTGGATCCTTAATTTCTTTAAAATCATCAATTTGCTTATTGAGTTCTTTTAGATTAATACCCATGTTGGCTGCCCTCAATTGTTTTATTCAATATAGCACTCATTTATGACATTTTTTTGGCGAATTAAGAAAAATTAAGCGATCAAAAATGCCTCATATCTTTGTAAGGCATTCTTCAATATTTTGCTATATCTTTCATCAATCCTTAAAACATCGGTGACTTAACTCTAGTCACTACATAAACTTATGATTCAGTGATAAATAAGGGATGATTTGCTTTATAAATCGCTAATTTTTTTATTTCATTTTCCAAATAATCTGCTGGTTCTTCTTTCCATGTCGCTTTTCCACTATCAAAATCCGAGTTACTTAAAGTCCAAGAAGAAATCAAACTGTAAACAAATGTATTATCAGCAAAAATTAATTTTGTTTTATCACTCTTATCACTTGTAAACACTTTATGTGTAGGTAAGGACCCAAATATACCCACGTGGGTATACAAATATGTAAAGGTTTCATTCATCGTAATGATTACTCTTGTCGTTAATCACTATACTACCGCATTCAGCTCTATTTTATGAACTTTGAGCAAAATTCTAAATCCTTAACCGCTTAAGGATTTTATTAAAAAATAGTCCACTAAGGCTATGCTATAAATAATTTAAACACTAAGGCAAAAAAAACCTGCATCTTTGGGGAAAGAATGCAGGCAAAAACCGATGATTCGGTGATAAAAGGAATACCTACTATTTTACTAGGGTTTGATTTTATTTGTCAGTGGCAATATATAACAAGTGCTATAGCTTGCTTTCAATTGGTGAAAAATACTCAATATAAAGGTAGAAAAGAAAATAAAAAACTTATAAATACATTTTCAATCAAAGCATTACAAGTGATTTAATGAACACTTGTTTTTCTTTAGTAGCTTATATTTGGCTGCTAATTTATGCTTTTTAGGATCGATCTTATCGAGTGGTTGGCTATAAAAACTTCACCAACAAAGCAACTCTATTTAAAGCATTTCCAAAAGATCAGTTCTCTTTTTAGTGTTCAAATTACTTTTATATTTTTTCAATTTTCAAAATTACAAATAGTCCCCCATCAATGGCTTATATTGATCAATTCATAACTTTCATGGGGATGTTGATTCTAATCCCTCTTAAACCTTACTCAAGTCTAAAATTGTCATGCTACCCCAATACACTGCACCTGTATCAATGTAGTAGCAATTATCTCGCTTGATAGGCATTTTTGTGACGGTATGCCCCATGATGACCATATCCACAGCTTGAACTTTAGTATATTTCAGATTCTCTAAATCAAAGCGTTCTCTACCCCACATTGCAGCGTCCGTAGGGAATCGCTTAGCTTCAATTGTATATCTGATAGCATCAAAATCATCAAGATTATGCTTAAACAACTCCCAATCATTTTGCTCAATATGCCCATGTACAAAGCCAAACTTACGATTGTTATGTGTTATTTCAAGTGCAATCGGTAGTTGCTTAAATTTGTTTATAATTTTATGTTGAGTTTGAGCATCCAAATCGTAAAACCACTCTCCCCCATTGGCGATATGGCAACGGCGAAAGGACTCATTAAACAAACCTTTAATACATAAATCCTCATGATTCCCTCGAATTGAAGTAAACCAAGGTTGATCGATTAAATTCACACACTCAATATTTTGAATACCACGATCAACCAGATCACCAACAGCAACCAATAAATCGTTTTCAAAGTTAAAGCCTATCTCAATCAAGCGACTCATCAGCAAGTCGTAACACCCATGAATATCGCCAACTACGTAGAGCTTACCTTTGATTGTCTTATTCCAAATTTTGACTAAGTTCATGACGCTGTCCTCTTAAGCGGATTTTCAACCATTTACTGCAATGCCCTATCTGTATAATTGTTTTGTTGTACACCGCATTGATGTATAAATATTTTTGTTTACATAGCTTTGGCTAATTAATATGAGCGATACATCAATTTTTATTTTCTGTAATAACCCATTTGCTTGAGGTTAAGCAGGCTTTTAATAGATTTATAAATACATTGGCTGGAAATGAATCAGACCTATATTGAATGCTTTACATCACCAGTAGCGTTAGTTTGGAGAAATATGAATACTTAGAATTGCATGTTTTTTGATAAATCTTATTGTTATATAGTCTAAATAACAATATCTTCTAATTGAATCATCTATAAAGGTAGCAGCTACCGCCATCATTTTTGGCTTTTCTAGATTTTTCTTATGAGTTGAAATTTCAGCTTTTATCTTTGTGTCTGTGAGACTTACAGTAAGTTTAGCCATTTTTTACGGTACATTTTTATTGGATTTTGCGGTATACCGTATAAAGTACCATTAAAAAATTGAGCAGTGGACATACATCATACGATGAACTGAGACAATAAATTCTATCAATGTCTTTAATATAGGTGTTATTGCGACAAATTGGAACAACAAGATGGTACGCCCAGCGGGACTCGAACCCACTCCACAGGCTTCGGAAACCTGTACTCTATCCAGTTAAGCTATGGGCGCTTAAATTGAGATGGCACATCATAACAAAAAAAACCGCGAGGTAAAGCATTTATAAAACAACTCTTTTGATTGATGCTCATGCTTTAAACAATGTTGCATATTTGCAATGCAGAATTCCTTCTAACTTACTTGGTTTATTTAAAAAGATCGCTCACAATACACACTCCATAAACCAAGTGAGAATTTCATGACTGATGCTCTGACGTTAAGAGATTTATCTAAAACCTATAGAAATGGATTCCAAGCACTCAAAGGAATCAATTTGACTGTTCCAGAAGGAGAGTTTTATGCACTTTTAGGACCAAATGGCGCTGGTAAATCGACAACAATCAGTATTATCAGTTCCTTAGCACGGAAAACCTCAGGTACTGTGGAAATTTTTGGTCATGATTTAGATACCCACCCTTCACATGCAAAGCAATGTTTAGGTGTCGTTCCTCAAGAATTTAACTTCGGTCAATTTGAAAAAATCTTCGACATCTTAGTCACTCAAGCAGGTTATTACGGCATTCCGCCTAAAATTGCACAACAACGTGCTGAAGAATATTTAGAAAAATTAGGTTTATGGGATAAGCGTAATACTCAGGGGCGCATGTTGTCTGGTGGTATGAAACGCCGTTTAATGATTGCGCGAGCCATGATGCATGAACCTAAACTTTTGATTTTAGATGAACCCACTGCAGGTGTAGACATCGAGTTACGCCGTTCAATGTGGGATTTTCTTACAGAAATGAATGAAAAAGGCACCTCGATCATTTTAACCACACACTACTTAGAAGAAGCAGAAATGCTTTGTCGTCAGATTGCGATTATTGACCGTGGTGTTATCAAAGAAGATACATCAATGAAAGCATTCTTAAACCAATTGAGTGAAGAATCTTTTATTTTCGATTTAGAAAATCCGATTGAACCAATCATGATTGATATCATTGGTGTGAAGTTTAATCTGATTGACCCAATGACCTTAGAAGTCACAATGGATAAAGCGCATTCTTTAAATGATTTATTCCAGCTTTTAGAAGCGCAAGGCATTCGTGTTCGCAGTATGCGCAATAAATCAAATCGTCTTGAAGAGTTATTTGTGAAACTGGTTGAGAAAAATCTTGAAGGAGTTGCAGAATGAATTTTACTCAACTACGTATTGCGCTCTATACATTAGTTCAAAAAGAAATCCGCCGCTTTATGCGAATTTGGCCGCAGACCTTATTACCGCCTGCGATCACCATGAGCTTGTACTTTGTGATTTTTGGTAATTTGGTCGGTTCTCGTATTGGGCAAATGGGTGGATTTAGCTATATGCAATTCATCGTACCAGGTCTCATCATGATGGCGGTAATTACAAACAGTTATGCCAACGTATCTTCAAGTTTCTTTAGTGCTAAATTCCAAAAAAGTATCGAAGAGCTGATCATGAGCCCAGTTCCATTACATATGGTCTTGTGTGGTTATGTGATTGGCGGTGTTGCCCGTGGTGTTCTTGTTGGGGCAATTGTCACTGCAATGAGTTTGTTTTTTACTGACCTTTATATCCATAATATTTTCGTCACGATATATACCGTTATTATTACCTCGTTATTGTTCTCTTTAGGGGGTTTTATCAATGCTGTATATGCAAAATCGTTTGATGATATTTCGATTATCCCAACCTTTGTATTAACTCCCCTCACCTACTTAGGCGGTGTGTTTTACTCGATTAGTGCTTTAAGTCCATTTTGGCAAAATCTGTCTTTAATTAACCCGATTGTATATATGGTCAATGCTTTCCGTTTCGGAATTTTAGGTCATAGTGATGTCAATGTTTCATTGTCTTTACTTATCGTGACCCTTTTCTGTGGCGTACTTTATGCGATTGCTTACTATTTACTATCTCGTGGTTCAGGAATGCGTGAATAATGTCTGTTGAAAAATCTTTATTGGGTAAAGAAACCGATTACCCAACTACCTATCAACCCGAAATTCTTTTCCCAATCGCTCGTGCACAAGCACGTGAGCAATATGCGGATGTAGCGGGTATATATAAAGGTCAAGATTGGTGGCATGTATTCGAAATTTCTTGGCTAAATGCCAGAGGAATCCCGCAAGTTGCCATTGGGCGTATTGCGCTCCCTGCAACATCAGCAAATTTGATTGAATCGAAGTCGTTAAAGCTCTACTTTAATAGTATGAACTTTACCCAGTTTGATTCTCATCAAGCTTTCATCGATACCGTAGAAAAAGACTTATCTGCTGCTGCACAAGCAGCAGTGACTCTAACTTTATTTCAAGTTGATGATTTAGACATTACCAAACCAACCGGTATTTGTATTGATGATCAAGAACCTGACCAGCTGGTCAATCATCCAGATGCAAGCCTTTTGGCCTTTGATCAAGAAAATACACAACACGGCGAAAGCGTTGAAATTCAACTGTATTCACACTTATTGAGAAGCAATTGCCCTGTGACTGGACAACCTGATTGGGGCACTGTTTTTATCCGATACCAAGGTAAAAAACCTTGTTATCGTAGTATTTTAGCTTATATTATCTCGTATCGTCAGCATAACGGTTTTCACGAACAATGTGTGGAACAAATCTTTGCCGATATTTGGCAAAATTTAAAACCTGAAAAGCTGATGGTGTATGCAACATATACACGTCGTGGTGGTTTAGATATTAACCCATGTCGTGTATCTGATGAATCATGGATGCCAAGCCCAATTCGATTGGCGCGACAATAAACATTGAGGTTGAAAACATGCCTTTTTTTGGTTTTGTACCTTCTGAAGAACTATTAAAGAACATTCAGACCGGTATTGAGAAAAAAAACTCTAACGAACCACTTTATCCTTTACGTGATCAAACTGCCTTACTCATTAATGAAGAAATTATTGATACGCTTTTGATTGAACTTGTTCGTCGCTTCCCTGCAAGTGACAAACGAGATACTGCTGAAAAATTAGCAGGCTATGTCAAATCGACTGTTGCTGTGTTACTTAAACAATTATTAAGTAAAGCAGACAATGATGTGGTTCGTCAGTCTGTAGAGTTTTCAGAACGTAGTCTATTTAAAGATCCACAAGGTCAATTCCGTGTCGGTGTGAATTTAGACGCAAGTTTAGTCACCAATCTTAAAAATAGCTTTGCTGAAGTTCAAGCAAATGGTGATGTAAATCGCGCTGTATTGTCTGAACAATTCAAACAATTCTCAGATGCGACGATTAATCATTTTATGCGTGATTTTAATAAAACGCTCGACTTGGGTATGATCAAACGTAAAGCTGCGGATATTGGCGCGTCTGCTGTAGGCAAAGCAGTGCATATGGCAATTGATAAGTTGATTCCAAATTTAAATAAAGATGAAATCACAGCTGTTGCAGAATATTACGATACTTTATTTTTTAATTGATCGTTAAAATTCGATTGGATTTTTAAATATAAAAAATGCCCTTCTTTGTAAGGGCATTTTTTATAAAGTTACTGAGCTATGCTTTTAAGGATAATAATTAACCATTAAATTCATAAACTTAAAATCATGATAAAACGCTATTCCTTGATCTATCTAAAACCTATTCAAATTCAAAACCATTTAATTCAATCTCTTTAACCCACTATTTTCTAATTTAAATATTTCAACCTCAAAATAATCACAAAATTCAGGTCATAATTTTGTTGCAAAGTATTGATATTCATTGCCTTCGGAGGGGATTGTGATAGCATGCGCAAAACACATTTCCCGCACAAAATAGACCAATGGCACCAAGCTCTCAATATAAATTTTTACGTCAATCTCCTCGTGATGGTCTGAGTACTGCCATGATCCCCTCACGCTGGCAAAAACTCCATATTGACCCTTGGTTGAGCTTATTTCTAATTTTAAACGCGATGCTCGGTTTAACTGTCCTTTATAGTGCGTCTGCTCAAGATATGGGGCTGGTTTCCAAACAAGCCATGAGCTTTGGTATCGGTTTTCTCGTCATGTGTGGTTTAGCCCAAATTCCCCCTAAAGTTTATCAAGCTTTTGCCCCCTACTTTTATCTCTTCGGACTGGTCTGCTTAGTCGCTGTGAAAGTCTTTGGTGAGGTTCGCATGGGTGCTCAACGCTGGATAGGGATTCCTGGTTTTGGCAGTGTGCAACCCAGTGAGTTTTTAAAAATTGGTATGCCATTGATGATTGCATGGTTTTTATCCCGTAACCCTCTACCACCTAGTTTTAAAAATGTGTTTTTATCACTGATCATGATCGGCATTCCTTTTATCCTTATTGCAGAACAACCCGATTTAGGCACATCATTGCTCATCTTAGCCAGTGGGATTTTTGTGCTATTTCTGAGTGGTCTTTCTTGGAAAATGATTTTAGGTGCCGTGAGTGCTGTTGCAGTAGTAATTCCAGTCGCTTGGGAATTTCTACTACATGACTATCAACGACAACGTGTTTTAACTTTATTTAATCCAGAAGCCGATGCCTTAGGCACAGGCTGGAACATCATTCAGTCTAAAACAGCGATTGGTTCGGGTGGCTTTATGGGTAAAGGTTATTTGGAAGGCACTCAATCGCACTTACATTTTTTACCTGAAGGCCATACTGACTTTATTATTGCCGCATTTTCTGAAGAATTCGGTCTGATTGGTATCCTACTTCTGATCATCATTTATTTTTGTATTATCTTTAGAACCTTTCAAATGAGTTTACAATGCTTCCATAATTTTGGTCGACTTGTAGCCGGTACTTTTGCTTTGTCATTTTTTGTTTATGTATTTGTAAATGCGGGCATGGTCAGTGGTATTTTACCTGTAGTCGGTGTGCCATTACCTTTTATGAGTTATGGTGGTACTGCAATTATTACTTTAATGGCCACTTTTGGCATTGTGATGTCTATACATACACATCGTTAATTTTTTATCATAAATAATTAGGAAATATAACCTATGTTTACTTTTGGGCTTTTACAGAAGGTTAAAAACATCACTTTTTGTGCAGCTGCATTTTCACTGACCAGTTTCTGCCAAGCCAATGATTTTGCCAGCAACCCTGAATACAATAATTTTAAAGCCAAAACCATGCAAACCTATGGTTTAAGTAGCGAACAAATTGATTGGGCAATGAACGGCTCACGCAATTTACCCAATATCATCAGCATTATGGAACGACCAGGTGAAAGTAAGCCTTGGTATCAGTACAAAACTAATTTTTTAGCTGAAGGCACCATCCAACGTGGTGTGCGTTTTAAACAACAATATGCAGATACACTAAATCGCGCAGAACAGCAGTTTGGGGTGCCTCAAGCAATCATCCTAGGCATTCTAGGGGTCGAAACAGGTTATGGTTCAAATAAGGGCTCCTTTATCACCCGTGATGCACTTGCAACCCTCGGTTTTGGTTATCCTCGCCGTGCGCAATATTTCCAAGATGAGTTGGGTGCTTTAATTGCATGGTCATATAAAGATGGCGTTCCAACCAATTCGATTGTTGGGTCTTATGCAGGTGCAGTAGGTTATCCGCAATTTATGCCAAGTAATGTGTCTAAATTTGGCGTGGATTACGATGGAAATGGTCATGTTGACTTACGTAACTCTGCGGTCGATGCGATTGGTTCGATTGCCAACTATCTGGCTCAACATGGCTGGCAGCGTGATCGCCCCATTGCGTTTTTAGCGCGTTATACAGGGAACAATCCTGAAGCAGTTATTGCAAAAGATTTAACTCAGCCTGTTCCCTATGGATCACTTAAAAATTTAGGGATTTCTCCATTAAATCCAATCGTCAAAATTGATGACTTAGATTTGGTTAATGTGATTCAATTACAAGACAGCAATGGCCCTATTTATTATATTACTTATCCTAATTTTCAAGTGATTACGACATATAATAGAAGCCGTATGTATGCCACCGCTTTATGGCTTTTAGGCACTGAAATTGTAAGTCGTTAAGACTTGCAATTTCCCAAACAATAAATAAGTCAAGATTTTTTTATGTTAATTTGATCACATTTAATACTTTTTTCATAATTTGTTACAATATTGATTATTTTTTAACCAAAACCTGTAAGAATTTGTCCTTTTTGTAACTGTTTCTTAAATAATGCTAGACACATTTATTCCAGCTTGAATATTATCCTTTCCGTTAAATGCAGTTGCACAAGTGAATTTACAGACCTCTATGGTTAATTTTCAGCGACTTAGAAAGTTAAAATTGAGGTTCCAAGGAGTTAAACGATGCATGCTTCACTAAAATATATGATGGCCCTGACCATGGGTCTGAGTATGACGCAAGTCAACTCAGAAATGGTTCAGTCATCATACTTAAACAATGATTCGGATAGTTCGAGTCTAGCTTCTCGTGTGATTAGCAAAGATTCAACAAATTTCAACTCTCATTTTTCAAACCTAAACAGTTTGTCAATTACTGAACGTTCTGGCGATCAAGTCCGTCGTCAAACTATTGCAGCAAAGATTCAAGTTCCTGAAGATGAGCCTTCAGTAATTGATAAACTTAATGAAGTTGCTTCAAACACAGTTCGCAAATTTAGCCAAACTGGTGTTGCATCTTGGTACGGTCGTCAGTTCCACGGCCGTAAAACCGCAAGCGGTGATACATTCGATATGAATGATTTGACTGCTGCACACCGTAGCTTGCCATTAAACTGCTTTATTCGTGTAACCAATAAAGACAATGGTAAAAGCGTAGTGGTTAAAGTCAACGATCGTGGTCCTTTCCATGGTAACCGTGTACTTGACCTCTCTTACGGCGCTGCTAAGCGTTTAGGTATTACAAATTCAGGAACAGCACGCGTTAATATTGAACGCGTAGATGGTCCAAACTCGTAAATCACTGCATGCATTTAACAAAAGCCACTTTCCAGTGGCTTTTTTATTGCAAAAATAAAAATACAGATGTCCGAATTACCCCCTTAACTTTCCAGTTATGCCCCTTTTCTTTCAATACATTCCAGATAAAATAAAATGCGAGTCGATACAGGATGTATCACTAAACAGAAAACGAAAACCGAAGTTTAAATTCTAAAAGTAAAAAAGTGAGCCATGCATGGACGTGAACAGCAAAACGCCAAACTTCGCGCATATATCTCTCAGCAAAACCCAAAAAATAATCGCACTTGGTTTTGCCACGCAAGGCTTGGGTTATGCCAGCGTCATGACTGCGCTTCCTACAATCAAAAGCCGATACAGACTTTCAGATGATCAACTGTCGATTATTATCCTTGGCGTCTGTATTGCAGCAGCACTGGGTTCTATTTTGGCAGATCGACTCGCTGTAAAACTAGGTTCAAGGCTGGCTATTGTTATCGGCTTGCTATTTGAAGCCATCGGTATTGCAATTGCAGCATTTAGTCCCAGTGCCATGATCATGGTCGCTAGTTTTTTACTTTATGGGCTTGGACTTGGATGTTTAGATGCTGCATTGAATATGCAAGCTGTCATGATGGAACAAAAACTTGGAAAAAGCGCCTTAGGCGGTTTTTTTGCCTGTTATACCGCTGCTGCTTTCCTTGGTGCGTTAATCATGTCCGCGACAGTCTCAACCACACTTGGGGCAACAGCGGCATTGTGCATTGCTGTCATGATGTGTTTGATTACATCGCAAGTTTCAAAACGGTGGTTATTTCAACAAAAAGAAAATGCTGCCCTACACCCTCAACAACGATCACCAATTCCGCATAAACAATTGCTTATTTTTGGTGTGATCATTCTCATCGCCTTTACTGTCGACTCAGCAATCAGCACGTGGAGTTCAATTTATCTTAAAGATATTTTAGCAAGCTCAGCCACAGTCGCACCATTGGGTTATGCCGCTTACCAAATGGGTATTTTACTCACACGTTTAAGTCTAGATTATCTTTTAAAATTTAAAAGCGCTGCATGGGTTGCATTCATCACAACGCTGATTGGTGCAACAGGCTGTGCCATAGCTGGCTTAGGGCATTCATTGGCGATTGTCATTGCTGGTTTTGCACTGGCTGGTATTGCGGTAGGCGCATTAGTCCCGCTGACATTTTCAGCAGCAGGTCGTCTAGATGAAAATCGACGCGATGAAATTATCGCACGGGTGAATATTTTTAATTATGGTGGAGCTGTAGCAGGAGCTGTGATTGTTGGCTTACTTGCTGCTCCTATCGGTTATGGTCCCTCATTTATTGGTTTAGCACTGGCACTGTTATCTGTGATTTATTTTAGAAAAAGATTTATTTAGGCTGTATATAAATAAAAAATCGTTTAGGATGAATCAAGATCATTGCTCAAATGCAAAAACACTTATCATTTTTTAAACACATATCAAACCTATACGCAGATCAAAATCTTTGCTAGGTTGAATAAAATAAACAATTCAATTCATCTGTTTTGAGCAATATTTAATAAAACAAAATTGGGGATTATTCATGTTTCAAATCAGTAGCCCATCAAAACTTGTCCGTGCAATTGCACCCATCATTTGCGTAATTGGTATCGGCTCGCTTACTGGCTGTACCACAGTATCTCCAACAAACACGAATACCCCTGCTGATCTTGCAACATTGACACAAACAAATACGCTATTTTACGGTGGCTCAATTTTAACCATGCAAGGCATGTCACCTCATTATGTCGAAGCGCTAGTGGTCAAGGATGGAAAAATTGTCTTTGCAGGTGATTTAAAACAAGCGCAAAAATTAAAACAAAAAAATACCCAAGAGGTTAACTTAAACAGTCATACCCTGCTGCCTGGTTTTATTGATGCACATAGCCATTTAAATAGTGTAGGTCTACAGCAAACTGTGGCAAATCTCTACCCTATGCCCGATGGTAACGTTTCAGATATTGCATCATTGATTCGTGAACTTTCATTGTGGCAACAAAACAATCCAGACTTTATCAAAGCAACCTCAGGCTGGATTATTGGAAATGGTTATGATGACGCCCAAATTAAAGAAAAACGACATCCTACAGCAGATGATTTAGATTTGGTTTCCACCAATCACCCAATTATTGTTTTACATCAGTCAGGACACTTAGCCTCTGTAAATCATAAGGCTCTTGAACTTTTAAACATCAATAAAAATACCCCAAATCCAACTGGCGGTATTATTCGCCGTAAAGCAAATTCTCAAGAGCCAAATGGTGTACTTGAAGAAGCTGCTGTTTTTTCAGCAATGGCAACTGCATTTAGTAAAGTTCCACCTGAAATCATGCAAAATATGGCAAAAACAGCACTGAATACCTATATCAAAAATGGCTATACCACTGTACAAGAAGGTCGTGCTGATCATGGTACAGCTGAATTATGGCGAAGTTTTGCGGCCATCAATCAATTGAATATTGATGTCGTGGTTTATCCAGATATCATCAATGAAAAAGAATACATGCTGAAAAATGGCAGTAGTCTCAATTATCAAAATCATTTTAGAATTGGTGGGGTTAAAATCAGCCTAGATGGCTCCCCACAAGGCAAAACCGCATGGCTAACGCAACCTTACTTCATCCCACCAGAGGGAAAACCTAAAGACTATCGTGGTTATTCAGCCTATCCAGATACAAAAATGGTTCAAGATGCAATTAATCTGGCTTATAAGAACCATTGGCAAATTCTTGCACATGCCAATGGTGATGCTGCAATTGACCAATATCTCGCAACTATTGAGACAGCCAATGCACAATATGGCCAAGCAGATCGCCGCAATGTGATTATTCATGCACAAACCATGCGTGAGGATCAATTAGATCAAGCCAAGAAATTAGGGCTTATTCCTTCGTTCTTCTCATTACATACTTACTACTGGGGCGATTGGCATAAACATGAAACGCTCGGCGCAGAACGTGCCAACCGAATTTCCCCTACAGGTTCTGCATTAAGAAAAAATATGATTTTTACTGAACACCATGATGCTCCAGTCATCCCTCCTAAAAATATGATGGTGATTGATGCAACCGTCAATCGTACCACCCGTTCTGGAGATGTATTAGGTGAGGATCAAAAGGTCAGCCCTTATATTGCATTAAAATCAGTCACAGATTGGGCTGCATACCAATACTTTGAAGAAAAAGACAAAGGTACCTTAGAAAAAGGCAAATTGGCGGATCTTGTGGTGATAGATCAAGACCCATTAAAAGTGCCCACTCAAAAGATTAAAGACATCAAAATATTGGCAACCTATAAAGAAGGTCAATTGATTTATCAAAGTCCCCAATAAGGATCAGTAAGGACTAGTCGGGATAGGACATGCTTAATTCGAAATTTTTAATCATACTATTGGGCCTAAGTAGTTTTGCTTATGGAGATATCGCTATTTTCAAAGCCACTTTTCCTGATCTAAAAACCAACCAAGCACCTCACCCACAACACCAACTTGAAAAACTCCCCGCAGCCACACTCAGCAATAATGTAACAGTGGATACCTATATTGCTGCAATTCCCAATCCTTTTAACGATACAGGATTCTACAAAGATGATGCCGTCTGTAAGATCAACAATACCCAGCAAGTGAAATGTCAGTTCAGTTATACATTATCTGCGACTCAAGCAAAAAACTTTAAAATCATCTTACTGCCGGGTATTGGTCCTGTACTTGTCCCCCTATCATGGCAAGTGATCAGCACGGATATGGGACCTTCTGGCGTTGCGTATGCTGTGCTGGCAAGCCGTAAAAAAGATGAAGTCATCACCATTTATAATTCTTCCGCTTGTGTTGGCTGTGCCATGCATAACGCAAGTTTATATTTCCCCAATGTCAAAAAACTCAGTTTAGACAATGAATTTGGTGCCATTGAAGATAAAAATCGTTTGCTAAACATCGTCAAAGCCAATAAAAATAAAGTGTATTTTAGCTATCAAATTCCCAACTATCCCAACAAAACACATGGGATCGCCTATTATGCCGATGAAAGTGATGGCAACGATGTCACCAATTTTCAGGAAATCAAAGTCACAGTTAAACCAGAACACCAAAGCTGGGCACGTGATATTTTAAATTTCTATCAGGCCACACATTGAACTCCCCCTGACCAGCACTTGGTTTTATTTAAAGCCGGTATTTTGACCAAAACATTATTCTGATTTATATTGTTTTCAGCAAAATAAATATAGCCAACCACATGCATGGAGCGCCAAATGAAAACAATCACCGAATGGTTTGATGAATATAGCGAAAGTCATCAAAACAAAACCAATAAAGCCATCCATTGGGCTTGTGTTCCCGCGATTTTATTTGCCATCATTGGGATTCTTGCACATTTTAGTGCTTTGCTTACCGCACTACTTCTGGTTCTTACCTTGGTTTTCTATGCCCGTTTGGATATTGTTCTTGCTGTAGCAATGACCGCATTAATTGCAGTCATGGCATGGATCATTTACTTACTTCCTGTTGGTTTTGGTTTCTATATTGGGGTGTTTATTTTGGCTTGGATTGGTCAATTTTATGGTCACAAAGTCGAGGGTAAAAAGCCTTCTTTCTTTAAAGACCTTCAATTCCTCCTCATTGGCCCTGTATGGTGTATGGATGCCTATCTTGGTAAAGTACTACCCAAATGGAAAACACGCCAGAAACTGGCTTTTTAGCGCAAATAAACCAGAGGGAAAATCCAATTCGGCTTTTCCCTCCATTTTTTTCAATTTAACAGATAAAATAACCCGTAAAAGCACAATAAACTTAAAGCTAAATTGACTAGAATTTTCTTAGAAATAAGTGCTAAAACAACACAGATCATTGCTGTTAAAAAATAGGCATCCAAAGGCAATGCACGGAATTGGTCTCCATTAAAAAATACAATTGGTGCACAAATTGCAGTCAGCAAACATGGTGCTGAATACTGCAACATATTTCCAATCACACGAGGTAATTTCAGGGCGATTTTAGGTTCCAAGAAAAAGTAACGGTTAATCAATACAATGCCTGCCAAAGTTAACAATAAAGTCCATGTCATTTTGCTACGCCTATATTTTTTACTCCGACGATTTTTGCCGTACACATCGCACTAAACATCCCCAAAATCCCGGATAGCACAATGCCCCCTTCAAATTGAAAATATTTAAAAATACAGGCAGATAGCAAGGTACACATAACGCCTACCAAAGTTGCGCTATTTTTCACCATCGGCACAATAATCAAAATAAATACCGCAACAATTGAAAAATCTAAATGTAAGCTTTCTAAATTTGGAATTGATTTAGCCAGTACAATACCCAACACACTAAATAGGCACCAAGCCAAATAAAAACACAGCCCAGCACCAAACAAATAAGCAAAGCTGCGCTGTTTATCTTTGCCAATGCCGACAGCAAACAGTTCATCTGTCAGCAAGAAGCCAATTAATATGCGTTGCTTAAACGGAAAACGACTGACATCTTGACGAAAATTAAGCGCATAAATTAAATGCTGACTGGTTAAGAAAAATACCGTAATCATAATCGTCAAGGCAGATGCATGTGACATGACTAAACCTAAACTCACCAACTGTGCTGCACCTGCAAATACAACAGCGGACATTGAGAATGCTTGTGCAAAGCTTAATCCAGCATTGATTGCCATTGAGCCAGCCAGAATACCCCAAGGCAGTACGGCGATAGATAAAGGTAAAATATCGACCACACCTTGGAAAAAAGCCTTTTTATTTTGTTTAGACTTCGGCTCAATCTCGGCAGTATAAGATTCAAATTGATCACTCATTTGCAAAATCCAAATCTAAGAATTTAATCAGTATCTTATAAATGCTCAGTGATCGCTTGGATGAAATTGCTATTTGGTGAGGGGCTGTGAGCGTTTAAATGGTTATTTCCGAATACATTTATTAAATATTTAAGGTACTTAAATATTGAGAAGGCGTAACCCCGACTGCTTTTTTAAAATGTCGATTAAAATGACTTTGATCTGAAAAACCACTATTTTGGGCAGTCATTGCAATACTCTGGCCCTGTTTTAATAATTGGCGCGCTTTCTGTAAGCGGACCTGAACCAACCAGCTATGCGGTGGTAATCCCGTATATTTTTTAAATTCACGTAAAAAATGCCAAGGGCTTAATCCTACATATGTCGCCAAATCAGTGAGCGAATAATCATGCTCAGGAAAACTGCTTAATAAATCTTTGACTATTTCAACTTTCCGTTGTGCTTCTGGTAATTCAGCAGGTGTTAATTTGGCACGACCATAACGACTGATTAAGCGGGCTAAAGTGGATAAATACATACTCTCTTTCAGTAAAGTATTTTCTTTTTGTTCTAATAAATCAAAAAGTAAACAGAGTTGCTGTGCCAATCCAACATCTTGCACAACAGCTTGTGGGAACCACGGTACGCTATTTTTAACACTAAAAAAATCTTGCCCTGCATCTAACAACATTTCTGGCGTTGGATAAATTGCACGGTATTTCCAGCCTGACTCTACAGCAGATGAACCTGTATGAATTTCATCAGCATTGACTAAAATAATGTCACCCTTCGGTGCTGTATGTAACTGCCCAGTCCGATAAAAACTCTGTGCACCATCTTCAATCACACCAATACAATAACCTTCATGCACATGCTTTGAAAATTGCTTATGGTGATACTGTGCTTTTAACAATTCTAATCCACCCAATTCTTTTAGGTGAAAGTAGCTTGCCCACTCCTGCATTTTTTCTATTCAGACTTTTGATAATAATTTAAAAATAGCATGTTTATAAAAAGCGTATAGAACAAAATTGCTATCTATACGTTTAAACAAGACCTAATCTTTTGTGCGCCTAAGAAAATAACCAATAGATTACTGATAGGTTTTTCCATTATGTTTTAGCCAACCATCTTGATGACGACGGTTTGGATCATGGTGTGTCCAATGCATTACACCACCTTGATTACTATATTCATACTCGCCAAAAAATTCGACAGTATCACCTTTGCGTAAATTATCTATGCGTGGTGCTAAATCAATATTATGCGCAACCAGTACAGTTAAGCCATTATCCAGTGCAAGAATAAATTTTTGATGACGTGAACCTTCATTATCATCACGCAACACGGCTTTTACTCGACCTATGGACTGTACTTGAACATTACTGAGTTTTGCATCATAGGCTTTTCGAATAACCTCAAGACCATTTTGATTTTGACTATTGGCAGACGGCTTATCGTTAAATTGGTTATCTTTACTTTGCTCATTCACATGCTGTGTATTGTCTTGTGAATGATTGTTTTGCTGATCGATCGATTCAACTTTAGAGGATTCAGTTGCTTGATTTTTTTGTTGATTAAGATCAACACCTAGATAAGCTGCGACGATCACTGCGATTACAGCACCAATACCAAGTTGAGTTTTATTTGCCATAAAGTTTGAGTCTAATCAATGTTCATTGTGGAATTATAAAAGAATAATCTTTTAGGTATGTATGAATTAATTCTTCTGAATCTACTTCAATTAAATTACAGACAAAAAAACCCCTCTAAGGAGGGGTTTTCAATAATTATACTCAGTGAGTAAAAATTATTTAGCAGCCGCTTGAGCAGCAGCAACTTCTTCTGCAAAGCTCATTTCAGCTTTCTTCTCAATACCTTCACCTACTTCGAAGCGAACGAATTGAGCTACAGTTGTTGCAGTCGCTTTCAATACTTCAGCAACTTTTTTGTCGTTGTCAATTACGTATTGTTGACGCTCAAGAACAACTTCGTTCAAGTATTTTTCAACTGAACCAGTCACCATTTTTTCAACGATGTTCGCAGGCTTACCAGATTCAATCGCTTTAGCTTCTGCAATTTCTTTCTCTTTCGCGATAAGATCAGCAGAAACATCTTCAGCAGTTACAGCAACTGGGTTGAACGCAGCAACGTGCATTGCAATACCTTTACCAGTTTCAGCAGAACCTGTGTAAGAAACAACAACACCGATTTTTAAACCGTGTTTGTAAACTGCAAGGTTTTCACCTTCAACAATTGCAGCACGACGAACTTGGATGTTTTCACCGATTTTTTGAACAAGCGCAATACGAGCTTCTTCAACAGTTGAACCATCTTCAAGTTTCAATTCAGCAATTTGAGCAGCATCAGTTACACCAGCAGCAAGTGCAGCAGCAGCAACTTTCGCAGAGAAACCAGCAAAGTTTTCGTCTTTCGCAACGAAGTCAGTTTGACAGTTTACTTCTAAAAGAATTGCTTTATTACCTTCTTGAGCAATTGTGATCGCGCCATCAGCAGCAATGTTACCAGCTTTTTTAGCTGCTTTTGCTTGACCTGATTTACGAAGATTATCAATCGCTAATTCGATGTCACCGTCTGCTTCTGTTAATGCTTTTTTGCATTCCATCATTGCAAGACCAGTACGGTCACGTAATTCTTTTACCATGCTCGCAGTAACTGCAGTCATGTTGTTCTCCTAAATACGGTAGAATATGAATCTGTTCAACAAAAACGGCCCAAAGGTTCCTCTGGGCCGCTTTGCTTTCTCGACGCTCAATTTGTCATCATTTTAAATCACAAAAATGACAAGCTTGCGTCAAAACGCATTAAGCCTCAGGAGCTTCTTTCGCAGCTTCTTCGCCTTTAGCTTGAGCATTCGCTTGAGTTTGAGCGTATTCTTTACCAGCAAGAATTGCATCAGCCATTGCAGAAGCATAAAGTGTAACAGCACGGATCGCATCGTCATTACCAGGAATAACGAAATCTACGTTATCTGGGTTAGAGTTTGTATCAACGATACCGATTACTGGAATACCAAGGTTTTTAGCTTCTTTAATCGCGATTGCTTCGTGATCAACGTCGATGATGAACAATGCGTCAGGTAAACCACCCATGTTCTTAACACCGCCTAAAGAGCGTTCAAGTTTTTCCATTTCACGAGCGCGTTCTAATGCTTCACGTTTAGTAAGTTTAGCAAAAGTACCATCTTGTGATTGAGTTTGAAGATCTTTCAAACGGTTGATTGACTGACGAAGAGTTTTCCAGTTAGTCAACATACCACCCAACCAACGGTGATCAACATAAGGCTGACCAGCGCGTTGAGCTTGTTCACGAATGATGTTAGAAGCAGCACGTTTTGTACCAACGAACAATACTTTGTTCTTTTTGCTTGCTAGATTGTTAACAAAATTCAAAGCATCATTTAACGCAGGAACAGTATGTTCAAGGTTGATGATGTGAATACGGTTACGCGCACCAAAAATGTATTGACGCATTTTTGGGTTCCAGAAGCGAGTTTGGTGACCAAAGTGCGCGCCAGCTTGAAGAAGGTCGCGCATGCTTACGTTGTAATCTGCCATTTTCTTTACCTTAAAAGTTTGGGTTAGGCCTCCATATGTCCGCATTCTCCACCCTTTCAGGCACCCAGAGTAATGTGACGACATATGTGCGGATTTTTAAATTACCCTTATCAATATTTCCATAAACCATTCACAAAGAAAGTCACAGAAAGCATTTGATAAATTGGGCGGCTATTTATACCATAGTCACATACAAATTTCCAAAAGTTTTTAAAGATCATGAACAGTACTTACGAAGCACCACGTCGATTAATCAAAACCGCAGATGAAATTGAAAAGATGCGTGTTGCAGGTCGATTGGCTGCAGAAGTTTTGGATATGATCAAACCGCATATCAAACCAGGTGTTAGTACACTTGAATTGGATACGATTTGTCATGACTATATTGTCAACAAACAAGACGCTATACCTGCATGTTTAGGTTATGGTGCTGCGCCTGGTCGCCCTGCATTCCAACATGTGATTTGTACTTCTGTAAATCATGTGGTATGTCACGGCATTCCATCTGCGAGTAAAATTTTAAAGAAAGGCGATATTCTCAATATTGATGTCACTGTGATTAAAGATGGTTATCACGGCGATACCAATATGATGTATGTGGTTGGTGGTGAAACATCGATTATTGCTGAACGTTTATGTAAAGTTGCTCAAGAAGCAATGTACCGTGGTATGGAAACGGTGAAACCGGGCTCAACCATTGGTGATATCGGCGCAGCGATTCAAAAATATGTTGAATCAGAACGCTTTAGTGTAGTGCGTGAATACTGTGGTCATGGTATTGGTACGGTATTCCATGATGAGCCTCAAGTCCTTCACTATGGTCAACCTAATTCAGGCATGGTTTTGGAAGAAGGCATGACCTTTACCATTGAGCCGATGGTCAACGCTGGTGTTTGGCAAACACGTTTAATGGGTGATAAATGGACGGTGGTGACCAAAGACCATAGTCTTTCAGCTCAATATGAACATACCCTGCTGGTGACCAAAGACGGTGTAGAAGTTTTAACCGCACGCCCTGAAGAAGATCTATCTCGTTTTCAAAAATAACGAAAGTCATTGACTAAAATGACTTATGCTGCTTAACAAAAGGTCATATTTATATGGCCTTTTTTTATGGCTTGAGTTTTCCCTTGTCTGCCAAGTCAATGTTTTATCATTATTTTTAACCGAGACCATGACCTATTTTTAGCATGTAATATCATGACAACATGATTACAGTTGTATTACATTTATAAACTTATGATAAATAAAACATTAAAAAAAGAACATTCACTTAAAAAAAGCCTTTGTAAAGACTACATTAATTAACAGCAAAAACTTCTAATAATAAAAACGCATAAAAATTAGTATCAATTACGGACATGGAGTCCAAACCTATGAAAAAATCATTACTTTGCATCATGACCTCATGCATGACTTTACCCATGATGGCGCATGCAGATTCACCTTATTTTAGTCTGAAAGATGGTGATGGATTTAAACGCTTTTCTGTTTCAGCAGGTTGGCTACATGCAATGCCACAGGGTAACGCTAATCCTATCAAAGTGAATACTGCCGTTGCAGAAGGAACACAATCTAAAGTAGGTGATATTTCTAAAAAAGCAGTTTTAGACGCAGCAGTTAAAGAATCCAATCCTTTTCTTTATGGCGCAATCGGCCTTTTGGGTGACACGATTCCTAGCGCTTTAACGGGCACAGCCACAGTCAATGGTCTATCCAGTTGGACCTCTGAAGGCACTGGTCTAACAGCAAAAGATGTTGATACTTTTGGTCTGATGGGAAATTACTACTTCACTGATAATCTTTCATTAGAGTTTAAAGCAGGTGTTCCGCCTAAAGTTGAGATAGAAGGCAAAGGCCAAATCTATGCACCATTGACCGGTAAAGATTCTACACCACTTGGCAGTATTGACTTGAAAAAAGATATTGCAATTACTGATTTAACAAAACATTCAAAAGCAGCATCTGCAACTGCATGGTTGCCAGCGGCAGAACTACATTATCAATTTGGTAAATCTGGTGTAAATAAACTTCGGCCTTATGTTGGTGTAGGTGTCATGTATGCACATTTTACTCACCTAAAAGTCGATAATGGCGTAAAAGACGATCTGATTGCAGCAGGTCACATGATCCAGAACGTATTAGATGGACAGGCTGGAGCAGCACTAGATGGCAAAAAATCATCTGCAAATCCTGTAGTTAAAGTAGAAGCAGATGATGCTTGGGCACCAATGGCAACACTGGGTGCAACCTATGATTTTAATGATCGCTGGTTTGGAGTAGGCTCTGTCACTTATGCACCAATGAGTAGTGATGCGACCATTACCATTTCAGACTCAAATACCAACAAACAACTTGTCACAGCCAAAACCAAAATTGATATTGATCCTCTGATTACTTATGTTGGTGTGGGTTATCGCTTCTAAAAGCTAAATTTATTTTCATTAAATTGTGCTGACTGATCACTAAAATTTATCGATTGATAAATTTTTATTCTATCGCTAAGTCCCATTGAATCATCTACAATTCTCATATGATGATTCAATGGATAGCTTATGTCAGTACAACAGGACGACACGCGTTTCTCTAAACCACTCATTTATATGCTTATTGGAAGTGCTTTTATTCTGGCACTCTCTTTAGGTGTACGTCACGGTTTTGGGCTTTATCTTGTACCCATGAGCCATGAGTTTGGTTGGAGTCATCAGGTTTTTAGTTTAGCCATTGCCATACAAAATCTATTCTGGGGCGCAGTACAACCTTTTACTGGTGCGCTTGCAGATAGGTATGGAAGTAAGAAGATTGTTGCGATAGGCGGGGTGCTCTACACCATTGGCCTATTGTTAATGTCTATCAGTTCAAATGTGCTGTTACTGGATATCAGTGTTGGCTTAATTATCGGCTTAGCTCTCTCTGCAACATCATTCTCGGTATTACTTTCAGCCGTAGGACGAGCAACGCATCCAAGCAAGCGTAGTATGGCAATGGGTATTGCCAGTGCAGCAGGTTCATTTGGGCAATTCATTATGTTGCCAACCACCCTGCTTCTCATTAAAAACTTCGGCTGGTCATCTGCGCTGGTCATTACAGCAATCCTCATCGTGTTGATTGTTCCATTGGCATGGATGCTTAAAGCTCCTATGTATGTACCGCCAAATGCAATTAAACAAGCGATAAAACCCAATTTAAGCTTTAAACAGATTCTTAAAATTGCCTTTCAGCATAAACCCTTTTTATGGTTGGCCTTTGGTTTCTCAGTGTGTGGGTTCCAAGTGGTTTTTTTAGGCATTCACCTGCCGGGTTATTTGATTGATCATGGTTTTGATGCCTCCACCGGAACGATCTTTCTCGCATTGGTTGGTCTATTTAATATTATCGGAACCTATACCGCTGGTTGGCTTGGTGGTAAGTATTCCAAACCGCATCTGCTTATGGGTTTATATGGTTTACGTGGCATTGCGATTGTTGCCTTTCTCATGCTGCCTTTAAGTATTTGGACTGTTTACGCCTTTGGTATCGTTATGGGGATCTTATGGCTTTCGACTGTACCCCTAACCAATGGTATTGTGGCCAATATGTTTGGTGTGAAATACTTAACCATGCTAAGCGGTCTGGTGTTTTTCACTCACCAAATCGGTTCTTTTTTTGGTGGATGGCTAGGCGGTTTAAATCATGATATAACGGGTAACTACAACATCATTTGGGGATGCTCAATTGCCTTGTGTATAGTCGGTGTTATTGTGCATTTCTTTGTTAATGAAGAGGCTGTGGTTAATGACTAACTCATTCTCGTGGTTCAAGCTCAGTATCTGGTTGGTTATTGTTATTCTGTTCGGGCTGTCAAGTATGCTGTGGTTGAACACGCCTGAATTATTTGAATATTTTAATATGGCTTTTTGTGCACATTAACCCATTGTCCAACCAATAGCTAGATTGATTGCTTTCTTTCAAAGCCCTAACTGCTTTTAGGGCTTTGTTTTGTAATAATTAGCAGTTCAACATTTTTAATTTAAACCTTGTTGAAACAAAGCCTGTTTTGAACCTCACCCAAGATATCAAAAGTTCACTGAAATTCAGCGCTATCTTCTGCAAATAGAAAGCAGACCCGCCTTTCAAACGGCTTTAGTGAAAGGACAATGGCCTGCTGACACATTTAAATCGTATTGGTCTAAAGCAGACCAGAAGCAACCTTAAAATCAATTTTCTAAGTCGCGACTACGCTTTTCCCAATCTTTATTAGGCTGATTTTCGCGAGTTTACTCGTCCTTGGATCACTGCCTTGATATTATTTTTTGCATAATTAAAGAAAACCTTGAGTGGAGAAAGCTTAGGATTTGGCTTCTTCCCTTCACCAATCGCTTTAAACTGCGCGGCATACCACAGAATTTCCATGATCGCCATTTTATCAACAAAAGAGATACCAGTTTTGATTTGTTCTACTGCATATCGAACGTCCTGACCAGCAATCAAGTTGTTGCTGACTTCAGGTTCTACCGCAAGAGGACGTGCAATCCCAATAAATTCACACGCACCACTGTCTAAAGCCGCATTCATTCCTTGCGCTGTACGGAAACCACCTGTCACCATAAGATGACATTTGACCTCTTTACGAATTTTTTCTGCAAAATCTAAGAAATATGCTTCACGTGCAATCGTACTTTGCTTACGTTTATCCGCTTTTGCGCCTGCCATTGCTGGTGCTTCATAGGTACCACCAGAAATTTCGATCAAATCGATCCCTGCTGTATCAATGGCTTTAAATACTTGAACCACTTCTTCTTCTGTGATTCCACCACGCTGGAAATCTGCAGAGTTCAGTTTGACTGAAATAATAAAGTTTTCTGAGGTTTTAGCACGCACTGCAGCATAAATTTCTAATAAGAAACGCATACGGTTTTCAATTGAACCGCCCCATTGATCTTGACGTTTATTGGTCAATGGTGAAAGAAATTGACTGATTAAATAACCATGTGCACCATGTAACTGTACACCTTCAAAACCTGCTTTTTCACAGATCCGTGCAGCTTCAGCAAATCGTTGAATAATATCTAAAATTTCTGCTTCATTAAGTGCACGTGGCGTACCAAATGTCGTTGCCAACATTGGACTAAAAGGCACTGCTGAAGGCGCGACAGTTTCTTTATTGAGTCCTTTTGGACACTGGCGACCTGGATGTGATAACTGAATCAATTGTACCATCCCGTGCTTTTTACCCACATTTGCCCATTCAGTCAGTTTGGCAAGATCACGTTCAGTTTCAACTACAACAACACCTGGCTCATTCTTCGCACGGAAATCAACCATCACATTCCCCGTAATGGCACAACCCAAGCCGCCTTTCCCCCAAGCATCATATAAACCTAAATGCAATTGGTTCGGTTGCCCTGCATGGTTGGCCAATGCTTCACTCATCGCACCTTTAATGATTCGGTTTTTAAATCGCGTGTTTTTTATTTCTAATGCTTGTGCAAGATGGCTCATGGTCAAATCTCTTTAGTGATTAGAGCTTTTACTCTAATTTAAATTTATAATAGTTCAAGCGTAAATCTGACAATGCATTTTGTCAACTTTGTTAATGTGAATATTTTTTGAACCAGAGTCATCAATACAGCGTTAATACTGACTCGCTGCAATTAATCGCTTGGTATAGTCATTTAAAGGTTTATCAAATAAGGCTTGAGTGTCTTGAAACTCGATAACTTTAGCATCTTTTAATACCAAAACTTTCTGACAAAGTGCTTTTACAACCTGCAAATCATGACTAATAAACAAATAACTCATTTGATAATCCTGTTGCAACTGACGCAGTAATTTTACAATCGCACGTTGTGTGGTCCGGTCAAGTGCTGAGGTTGGTTCATCGAGAATCAGTAATTTAGGGCGTAATACCACAGCACGTGCTAAAGCCACACGTTGCCGTTGACCGCCAGACAATTCATGCGGATAACGCTGTTTAACTGTTATCGGGAGATCTACTTTGTCTAAAATTTCATTGATACGAATCAACATTTCAGCTTCTTTTAGGTGTTTTAGTGCCAAGCCCTCTCGAATAATCTGATCTACAGTCATACGTGGATTTAAACTGCTTAACGGATCTTGAAATACAATTTGAAAATTGGATCGCAGTGGGCGTAATTTACGCTGGCTTAATCGGTTCAAGTCCTGATTGAGTAGGAAAACATTGCCTGAGCACTGTATAAGTCGTGCGATTGCCAGTGCCAAAGAAGTTTTACCAGAACCGCTTTCTCCAACAATCCCGATGGACTCAGCGCGATCTAAACGTAAATTGATCGGTTGAACAGCAACAAAATAATCTTTAACTCGATTAAATATGCCCTTTCTTATTGGAAATTTCACCCCAACACGATGTAGAGATAAAACTAAATTACGTTTATGCGGTAAAGCATTGGCTTCACCAAAATCATGATCCAATAAATATTGGGTATAGCTGGCTTTAGGGTTTTGAAAAATATTTCGAACTGTGCCTTTTTCTTCAACCTGCCCCTGATTCATCACAATCACCTGATTGGCATATTTACGCACCAAATTCAAATCATGACTAACCAAAATCATGGCCATTTTATGGTTTAGAATAAGCAGTTGTAATAAGTTTAAAACTTGAGATTGTAATGTGACATCTAAAGCTGTTGTCGGCTCATCCGCGATAATAATTTCAGGCTTTTGTGCCAAAACCGATGCAATCAAAACACGTTGTCGCTGACCACCTGATAACTCATGTGGATAACGATTCAACTTATCCTCAGGTTCATCCATTCCGACATCACACAATAAGTCATAGACACGTTTTCTGACTTTTTCCTTGGACATCCCGTCTAAAAGTAAAGTCTCACCAATAATCCGCTCAACCTTGTGTAGCGGGTTGAGTGCTGTCATCGGTTCTTGAAAAATCATGGCAATTTTTTTACCACGGATCGCCAACTGCGCATTTTGATTAAGAGACAATAGGTTTTGCTCATCATATAATGCTTGCCCAGTCACAGTTAAATTTTCAGGAAGCAAGCCAAGCAGCGCCAAACCACTGATTGATTTGCCTGAACCACTCTCCCCGACAATCGCAACAGTTTCCCCGACATGTAGGTCAAAGTTAAGGTTATTGACCAGCACCTCTTTACGCTGATTTTCAATATGCAGATGTTGGACAGACAACAACAATGATGGATCATTTTTGACGTCTTGGATCGAATGCATCACGTGTCGCCTCCCCAATATAAATCAATAAAGATAGCACCAAGGCCAAAGTAAAAAATCCGGATAAAGCCAGCCACGGCGCATTTAAATTATTTTTACCTTGTAGTAATAATTCACCGAGGGAGGCTGCATCTGGTGGAAGCCCATAACCTAAAAAATCCAATGCAGTAAGTGCGGTGATATTTGCAGTCAGCATAAATGGAAGTTGAGATAAACTTGAACTGATCACATTGGGCAAGATATGTCGGAACATAATCATCAAATCACTCACCCCTAATGCACGTGCTGCTTGAACATAATCTAAATGACGGGCACGAAGAAACTCAGCGCGCACTATACCGACCAACTCTGTCCAGCCAAAAATCAACATAATCAGAAATAGCCAATAGACACTCGGGGTAAATATACTGACCAAGATGATCACCATAAATAAAGTCGGCAAACCACCCCAAACTTCAAGCAGACGTTGCCCAATTAAATCTACCCATCCGCCATAATAGCCCTGTATCGCCCCAACAATAATTCCAATAAATGCAGCAAATAGTGTCAATGCCAAACCAAACAACAGTGATATACGTAGACCATAAAGAATACGGGTAAATACATCACGCCCTTGATCATCTGTACCTAACCAGTTTTGTGCGGTGGGTGGTGATGGAACAGGAACGGCTAAATCCAAATTGGGAGTTTGGTAGGAATAACGAACCAGTGGCCAAATCGACCAGCCTTTTTCCTCAATCAACTGCTGAACCACCGGATCACGATAATCGGCTTCTGTTTCAAAGACCCCTCCAAAATGTGTTTCAGGATAAGCCTTTAAAACCGGCATGTAATAATGCTGATCGTATTTGACCAATAAGGGCTTATCATTGGCAATAAATTCGGCAGAAATTGAAAGGATAAATAAAACGATAAATACAATGAAACAGACAAAACCCAAGCGATTATTCTTAAATTTCTGTATTCGTGCTTGCATGATCAGTGACATTATTTTGCACCTCTCGATTCAAAATCAATTCTCGGATCAATCACACGATAAATCACATCACAGATTAAACGTAAAATCAGCCCAAACAAGGTCAGAAAGAACAAAGCACCAAAAATCACCGGATAATCACGTTGTTGCACGGCTTCAAAACCTAGCAAGCCGAGTCCATCCAAATTAAAAATAATTTCAATCAGTAGATTTCCAACAAAGAACACCCCAACCAATACTTCAGGCAAACCGGCAACAATCACCAACAATGCATTGCGAAATACGTGTTTATATAACACGTCATTTTCAGTTAAGCCTTTTGCTCGTGCTGCAAGCACATACTGCTTATTGAGCTCTTCCATAAATGAATATTTAGTCAGATAGGTTAAACTTGCAAATCCGCCCAACACCATGGCCAGCAAAGGTAAAGCCATGTGCCAAAAATAATCTGCTATTTTTTCAAATAGATTGAGACTGTGAAAGTTGTCTGAAACAAAGCCTTGTAACGGAAACCATTGTAAATAAGAACCTCCAGCAAAAAATACGATCAACAATATTGCAAATACAAAAGCGGGAACGGCATAGCCCACAGCCAAAAGTAATGAGGTTGATTTATCAAAAAATAAGCCATGCTGCTTGGCTTTTTTAATCCCTAAAGGAATTGAGATTAAATAAATTAAAAAAGTGCTCCACGCACCCAAGGAAATGGTGACTGGCATTTTTTCCCATAACAGCTCAGTCACTGGCTTATCTTTAAAAAAACTCGTGCCAAAATCTAAAGCTAAATAGTTTTTTAACATCAACCAGAATCGTTCATGTGCAGGTCGATCAAAGCCATATTGCTGTTTGATTTTATCGACCATATCTTCGCTTAAGCCCTGTGCACCACGATACTCATGGTTATTGACCGAAGATGATAGCCCCCCAGCAGTCATATTGACCCCTTGGAAGTTTTCCGCTTGTTGAATGGCTTGTTCAACAGGCCCACCAGGTGCAATTTGAACCACAACAAAATTGATCAAGAGAACAAAGAACAATGTCGGGATGATCAGTAACAGCCTTTTGAGTATATATGTGCCCATTGAAACGATGTTCCTTATGACCTCATGAGGGTAGATATGTCAATTTAAACATCACTCACGTTGAGCCATTGATGTTTTAACCATGAAGATTTGAAATTATGCTTTTTAAAATGCTCGATTTTTTAAATATTGCTCTACTTTTTTTGCTTGATCTGCATCTGCCCACCAATACTCTAAACCGAGGGATAATTTTGGTTTAACTTTGGGTTGCTGATACATATTCCAATAAGCATACCAGTTTTTATCATTGCCATAAGTCAGAATTTGATAATAGCCTGCACGTAATACCCGATCCAGTGCTCGGGTACGAAGCACCAATTGTTCACGGTTCGGTGCATAAATAATCTGTTGAATCAGCTGATCGACCACTGGGCTTTTAACACCTGCATAATTGTAATTGCCCACTTCATCGGCAGCCTTACTGCCCCACATCTGCGCCTGTTCAGCGCCCGGTGTTAATGATTGCGGCATATCAATAGCGGTCATCTGAAAATCTAAACGGCGCATACGCTCTGTATATTGCGGTAAATCGACTTGACGAATATTTGCCTGAATCCCAAGTTTTTTTAAATTACGAATATAAGGTAACAAAGTTCGTAGTGCACCATCTTGATGAATCAGAAATTCA
The DNA here is from genome assembly GCF_009668065.1 of Acinetobacter sp. RIT698. NCBI lineage: Bacteria > Pseudomonadati > Pseudomonadota > Gammaproteobacteria > Moraxellales > Moraxellaceae > Acinetobacter > Acinetobacter sp. RIT698. The sequence continues at coordinate 21,026 of NZ_WJYH01000032.1, read as the reverse complement.
ATTTGAATGGGACGACCTTGTCTATCCACCAATAGTCCATTGTGAAAACGATAACCCGCCTTTAATAACATCGAACGTGCAATCAATAAATTTTGTCGGTTAAAACCACTGGCATCTGAAACTGGGTATTTCCAATCTGCCAATACACCTTGGCGTTGCAATGTGGGCAATTGCTTTAAATAAGGCGTTAAAATTTCAAGTTCTTTCGCGCTTGGTTTTCCAGTCGCCGCAAGCTCACTATTTTGAAAGTGGCTCTGCAAGCGAATATTTTGACCATATAACAATGCTTTGTTGATCCATTCAAAATCATAAGCATAGGTCAATGCTTGGCGAAAATTGAGATCATTGAATGGCGCCTTTCGAGTATTAAAAACCAAACTTTGCGTGAGTGCTGGTGTTTCAATCTTAGAAATATACTTTTTAACCAAACCTTGTTTTACCGCAGGAAAATTATATTCGGTGACCCAGTTACGGGCATTTTTTTCTTGATAAAAGCGATATTGTCCAGATTTAAACCCTTCAAAAGCGATTTCAGGGCTTCGATAATAAACGTATTTCATGTGATCAAAGTTATAACGACCACGATTGATGGCTAAGTCCTTTGCCCAATAATTTGGATTGCGCTTATAGCTAATACTGCGCCCAGAATCAATACGCTCAATCAGATAAGGCCCCGACCCTAAAATCGGCTGCAAGGTCACTTTGCTATAGTCTTTATTTTTCCAATCTGCTTTTGAATAAATCGCAATTTTTGCCAAAATAAAGGGCATGTCTGCATTGTGGTCTGATTTAAATGTCATTTTCACTTGATATTTAGACAATACCTCAGTTTTGGCTAAATCAGACAAATACATTTGAAAGCCTAGATTGGCCTTGCTTTGAATGGTATCAAAACTAAATTTAACATCCTCAGCCGTGACGGGTGAACCATCACTAAAACGAGCTTGGGGATTTAAATGGAAAATAACAAATTTAGTTTTAACAGGATCATAAGTAACTTTTTCAGCGAGAAGTGGATATAACACACCTGGCTCATCCAGTGAGCTATCCATTAAGCTATCAAATAGATAATTAATCCCTTCAGTTGAACTGCCTTTGCCATTCATACTATTGAGATTATCAAAGGTGCCTATACTCGCTGTACTGATATAGCCGCCTTTGGGTGCATTGCTATTGGCATAAGGCATCGCCTGAGCTTTGACATATAGTGGAGCATTATGTACAGCAATATATGCTGTTGTCTGTAGAGCAGCATCAACATTTATAGTTGCAACACATAATCCCAATGCCAGCCCGATCGGGCTGACACATGCAAAACTTAGGCGCATTCCCCTATTTTCCTTTATTCAAAAAAGTTTTTGAAAGGTTAAGCTTTAAACGTCGTTCCAATAAAATGGCGCTTAAAGATTCGGAACTTTAATAATGCTGCCAATGCGTAATGAAGCGTTTGGTTTTATTTCATTCATCTCAGCAAGTGCACTGGTATCAATCCCAAACTTGCTGGCTAAACGAATCAATGAATCACCGCTTTTCACTTTGTATTCAGTCACTGTTTTAGGAATACGAATAGATTGTCCACGTTGTAAACCCGCACGTGGGCTCAGATCATTCAATTCAGCCAGTTCTTGAACTGACATACCAACACGATTTGCAATCGCATTTAACGACTCACCAGACTTCACCGCATAGCTTTCAGTATTCTTACTCGAAGCTTTAGCTGTTGCTTTCGCAGTCGCCTTTAGGTCTTCTTTTTCTTTAGATAGCGTGGATTTACTGGGTAATTCCCCATCAAGCTTTAAGCGTTGTCCAATATCCAAAGCCTGATTACGCGACAAACCATTTAATTCACTTAAATAAGACAATTGCAGTTTATATTTTTTTGCAACGCTTGCCAGTGTTTCACCTGATTTGACCACATGGATATCTTTACTAGAGCCTTCTGATTTCGACTCATTTCTCGCTTGTGCTTTCTCTTTACTGCTAGTTTCAGGCGTGCCAGTCAACTTCAATTTCTGCCCAACAAACAAACCAGATGTACTTTTTAAACCATTTAAATCGGCAATTTGGTTAACTTGCAAATTATACTTATTTGCCAGCGCAATTAGGCTATCCCCAGATTGCACAGTATAGGTTTCTGGTGTTGTTGTTCCAGCAGGGATCTTAATGATTTGACCCACAAGCAAGTTTTTAGATGTCGAAATTTTGTTTAACTCAGCTAATTCTGCCAAGCTTAATTTAGACTGAACCGCAATACTGGATAAACTATCGCCACTTTGAACTTTATAGTTCTCAGTTTTATAGGTTGTTTCAGCTTTTACATTCTTAAACTTACTTTGATCAATCACTTTAGAGTCAAGTTTAGCTTCTGGCTCATTGACTTCACTGAGTGGCACATTGATCTTTTGCCCCACAAATAAGCTACTTGAGGTATCTAGACCTGGAGTCAAATCAGCGAGTTCATGTACAGATAAAGCATAACGATCGGCAATCACTTTAAGATATTCGCCACGTTTAACTGCATAAGCCTTAGTCTTGATTTTTGCAACAGGCTTAGAGGTATCCGCACGAACCACTGCTTTATTGATTTCAGATAATTTATCATCTGAAGCATCTTTAAGCTTTAATTTCTGACCGACAAATAAATTACTGTTGGTATTCAGATTATTATAATTTGCCAATTGTGAAACAGATAAATCAAACTGATTTGCCACACTGGTTAAACTGTCATTTGGTTTAACCACATAATTGGCTGGAGCTGAATCCGTGGTTTTGCGAGAAACCACAGGTGTATCAATTTGTGGTTTGGCATCATATAAATACAAAGTCGCCCCAACAAATAAAGTTCCGTTTGGATCAACTTGGTTCCATTTGGCAATATCGCGCCAATTTACGCCATTCTTTAAAGCAATCGTTGCTAAAGTATCCCCTGCCAAAACGGTATAAGTACTGCGTTTACCTCTTGGTGGTTCAACCACAACTTCAGTTTCGGTTTTCTTAAAGTTCTTATCCTGATTCAGTTTGGCTTCTTCCGAGTTTGCAGGTGTGGTATCTGCTAAACCTTTAGGATATGAGAATCCAACCGTATTTTCTTTACCTTGAACTTCTGCAACAGATTGACTGGTTTGAATTGCAGTCAGCTTAATTTTACCATCATACGGGTCAAGCACTTCTGTCCCTTGTGGTGCAATCGCCTTAATCTCTTTAACCACTTCTTCTTTTTCGGCTTGAGTGGCTTGAGGTTCTAAAACTTGTTTAACCGTTTCCTTTTCGCCTTCAGCTTTTACTGCGGCAAGAATTTGTGCTTTTTCACGTGCAGAAATTGGCGGCTCTGCGGCAACAGGTTTCACATTGGCTGCATTGGTCACAGCAACAGGAATACGTGGCGCACTTGGAATATCAGCATTGGCAGCAAATTGCGCTAATGCATCTGAGCCTTGTGGTGTATTTTTGAGCGTACTCAATGAACCTGTGGTTGTCGTGGTGGTTTTTGCTGTTGTTAAAGCAGGTGGCGTCGCTTTACTTGGAGTAATCGATTGAGTCACTGTCGAGGTGACCGCTGTAGGCGTTAAAGTCCGTGTAGCTGTGGTTGGCGCAGTATTGCTTGCCCATAAACCGCTATCAGAACCCGGTTTTAACGCTCTTAATTTTGCATCAATGGTCGGACTAAGATCCGCAGGAATCAAAATACGTAAAGTACTCGAAGGGTCAACAAATTCACCACGATGACCAGGATTTAAAGCATATAATTCAGCGCGACTTAAATTGGTAATTGAAGCAATTTGATTGAGTTGTACGCCCGGTGGAACTGCAACTTCTCTAAAGTGCGGACGATTGGCAATCGGCGGTAAGCTCACCCCATATTTAGATGGGCTTTTAATAATCTGCGCCACGGCTAAAAAGCGTGGTACATAGTTCATGGTTTCTTGCGGTAAACGCAATGACCAATAGTCTGTTGGTAAGCCCGCAGCTTGGTTACGGTTAATCGCTTGCTGAATACGCCCAGGACCTGCGTTATAGGCAGCCAAAGCCAACTCCCAAGAACCGAATTGATTATATAAACTGCCTAAAAATTCATAAGCGGCACGTGTTGATTCAACTACATCACGACGCCCGTCGTATAAACTGGTTTGTCTTAAACCATAAATTTTCCCTGTACTTGGGATAAATTGCCACATCCCTGCTGCAGCGGCACTACTGGTTGCTGCTGGGTCATAAGAACTTTCAATAATTGGCAACAGTGCTAATTCAGTAGGTAAACCACGACGTTCAGCTTCTTTCACGGTATGGTAAAGATAGCGTGACGCACGGGCACTTAGACGGTCAATATAAGGTTGGCGGGAAACAAACCAGCTCCGTTGTGCATCGATACGAGGATCCCAATGGTTTTCATCCATTTTAAAACCGACTGACATCCGCTTCCATACGTCACCATGTTTTAAAATCAATAGACGATCGCCCTCTACCGCACGTATATCAGTTGCAGAAAGTAGATCTTCTAGAGAATCCAAACTGCTGGCATCCAACATGCCTGCTGACTTTGATGTTTGAACTTTTGATGTTGTCGACGTCGAAGAACACCCTGCAGTCAACCCTAATGCTGCGAATGCAGATGTTAATAAGGATAATTTAAAGAAAACAGTCGCAGTAGGTTGCCACACCATTGTGGTAGGTTTAAACATAAGAGTTCCGAACAACATTTAGTAAATTATTTTATCATTGCCATTTTAGTAGAGCTAAACGCGCTTACAAGGCAAATTTTGAATGCGAATTGCATACAAATGTTACAAGAAATTAAAAAAATCTCAGTTCATGCGTAGAAAACGCCGATTTGCGTATACAATAAATTCTTAAACCACGATGTTCAACTCTTAATTCACTTTCATTGGTTATTACTATGTCACAAACAATCACACTTTATGTCGACGGTGCTTGTAAAGGCAACCCAGGTCCTGGTGGCTGGGGCGCTTATATCATCACTGAAACAGAAGAACATAAGTTGTGTGGTGGTGAACTGGATACAACCAATAATCGCATGGAACTTACCGCAGCCATTGAAGGGATCGCATTTTGCCCAACCGAAGCAAAATTAGTGCTTTGGACCGATTCCAACTATGTAAAACGTGGCATTACCGAATGGATTGAAGGGTGGAAAAAGAAAAACTGGAAAGATGTAAAAAACCCAGATCTTTGGAAAAAACTCGATCAAACCTGCCAAGGTCGCGAAATTGAATGGAACTGGATTAAAGGCCATGCTGGACATGCAGGCAATGAAATGGCTGATCAATTGGCGAATTTAGGTACACAGCAAATACTCGACGCAAAAAAAAACACCACTGCGCCAAGCAAATTGACTGAACCCTTGGCAGTGGCTGATGATAAAAAAAAACATGAAAAAGACTGGCTGCTTGACGATCCCTTTGGATTTGACCTGATTGAATCAGATGAAATGATAGAATCAGAAATTAGCCCTCAGCAGGATGTCATGCCAGCTCATGAAATTGAGATGGAAGAACCATCTAACCAAGATATCAATGAAAATGATGAGCCAGCAATGAGCCAACCCGCAATGCGAGATATTCATCCACAAATTGTGATTACACCTGCGACGGTCCAGTTACATGGCCCTAAACAGTTTATTCTGGATACCGAGACCACTGGTTTCTATTATCAGGACAGTGACCGAATTGTTGAAGTTGGCGCAATTGAAATGGTCAATCGTAAACTGACTGGCAGTTCGATTCATATCTATATTAATCCAGAAAAACCAGTTGGCGATTCAGAAGCCATCCATGGTATTACCGATGAGTTTTTAAAAGATAAGCCAAAATATAACGAAATTGCGCAAGTTTTATTTGACTACTTAAAAGGCAGTGAAATTATTGCGCATAATGCAAGCTTCGATATGAACTTCTTAGATATGGAGTTCAAGCGCAGTGGTCTACAGGCACTCTCAGAAGTATGTGAAGTAACTGATACCTTGGCAATGGCGAAAAGCAAACATCCTGGGCAAAAGAACTCTTTGGATGCCTTAGTTCGCCGTTATGAAATTCCGCAACGAGATCGTACTTTCCATGGTGCCTTACTCGATGCTGAAATTTTATCTGACGTTTATCTCGCCATGACAGGCGGTCAAGTATCCTTTGACATGGATGCTCTTTCTGCACATACTGATCAGGCGCAAAGAAATACAACTCGGAAAAAAATTGAAATCAATGCCCCAATTATTTTACCTTCAGATGAAGAATTAGAAGCGCATGAGAACTGGGTCAAACAATTTCAAGAAAAACATGGGGAAGCCTGCATTTTTGCAAAATAAAATTTGAAATTGATGGCTATTTTTTCTGTAAAGATGGTCTTCTTCGGCTATATTAAAACTTAGAAAATTAGCCTCATTTTGAGGCTATGAAATAAAACATTCAGATACCCAGGATAGGTGCAGATCAATGTCTTACCAAACCTCTATACATTTTGATCCGACAGCATTACTTATTATTAAAAAAGAAGTCGATAATTCAATTTTACAGGTAGAATCTGCTGTCAGTAGTTTAGTTGAAGACCAAACTTTACCCTTTGGTATTGATGATGCTTTGCTTCAATTTGAACAATGTGTAAATGTGCTGATGCTCATCGATATGCCACATGTTGCTAAAATTGCGCAACTCTCAGCAGCGGTGATGCGTAAAGTGATGCAAAACCCGCGTGAGATCAATACCCAAGAAGTGATCGCTTTGAGTGAAGGCACCACCATGCTCAAACGCTATATTGAGTTTATTTGCCTTCGTGAAGTCAGAGCACCACAATTCTTACATGACACCTTAAATCGCTTAGAACTTTCTTTAGGTCTAGAGCTGACACCAGAAGGCCAAGCAATTATTCCTTTGCTTGACTGTGTAACACCGAATTTTAACTTGCCGCAATCACCTGAGTTAGAGCATTCAGTGTATGTACATAAACTTTATAAATTATGCCTACATAAACTGCTCAAACAGCAAGAAACAGATTTAGATTTACAAGGTATCAAGCTGGTTGGGTCTTATTTGGCAAATGCAGCCAAAGGCCAAGAAAGTGAACAATATTGGGCTTTGGCTGCAGTTGCTTTAAATCACATTGAAAACATCATTCTCAATGACACACGCCTCAGAACGTTAATCAGTATTGAAACCAATATGTCTTTATTCTTTAAAGATCTAAGCGGATTCAAGCCATCTTTATTAGATACTGCCAATATCCTAAGTATTTGTATCAGCCAAGAAGATGAAATATCACAACACATCCGTGAACAGATTAATGTTGGCGAAGATATTCTGACTGACACACAATTACAAATATTCAGCCGCCATTTATATGGCCCTGATTTTGAAACCATTCATAGTGTGAGCCAACTGATTACAGATGAAATGTCGCAAATCCGTAATGATATTGAGTTTAACTACAAAAATATGAGTGATGAAAAAACGCAAGAATTGAAAAGCAAACTGACTGATCTTGCGCATGTATTTAAAGTCTTGAATCTCAATGAAGCCTATAGCGGACTGAAACAACAGGCTGACCTACTGTCTCAAGACAACATGCTCAAAGATGAAAATTATGCGCAACAGTTGATGAACAGTATTTTATCAGCGATGAATTCGATTGGTATCTTAGAGCGTAATTACACATCGAGTCGTTTACAGTTAAAAGTGAATAACTTGCAGATTTCATTAGATCGTCTAGATGAAGCACATGCAGCATTATTGACTGAGACCAAAGCGCTGGTTGATTTAAGCTCACAAACATTGGTGCAATATTTACAAGATCCTCCAAGCACAAGTTTAGACCAACTTCCATCACAATTAAGTGAAATTGGTGGTGCACTGTTGTTCCTTGCGGCAAAAGATGGTCAAAAAGCATTGTTACTCTCTGCGGAGTTTATTCAAACGGGTCTTAACAAAGAGCACGTGTTTAACCTTGCACAAGTCAATAAACTGCTTGATGTTTTAGCCAGTGCAGACATGATGATTGAAAATCTACAAAACAAACAACCTGTTTTACAAGCCATGTTTGATGTAGCATTAACAAGTAGTCAAAATTTAAAATCGGTAGCCTAATGTCAGAATTATCACTTGCATATATCTTTCACCATCAACAACTTTTAGTGGATGAAAATTTACAACTACCTAAAGTTGAAAAGTTAGCAAGTGATATCAGCTTTAACTCGGGTGATCAGATTATTGCCCGAGATCTTTTTATCGAAGATCAAATTCCAGAGGGATATCAACTCATCCCGATTCGTCAATTGATTTCACAATGGACCAAATCTGAGTTTGAACAAGCCAGTCGTGCATTACAGTTGCTAGAGTGGCGAAGAAACCATAAGTTTTGTAGCCACTGTGGACACGAAACCGAGGTTCATCCCACTGAATATGCCATGGTCTGCCCTAGCTGTCGTTATCATCAATACCCGCGTGTACAACCGTGTATTATCACCGTGATTACTCGTGGCGATAACGAAATTCTATTGGCAAAAAATGCTAAGAATAAAAGCAAGATGTATGGTCTTATTGCGGGTTTTGTTGAAGTCGGTGAAACACTGGAAGAAGCGGTTAAAAGAGAAACGTTGGAAGAAGTTGGCCTACATGTCAAAAATGTCCAATATTTATCCAGCCAACCTTGGCCTTTTCCAAGCAATCTTATGCTGGCCTTTAAGGCTGAATATGAATCTGGTGAAATCGTCTTGCAAGAAGAAGAAATTAGTGAGGCTCAGTTCTTTAAGTTTGATCAGTTACCCGAAACGCCTTTTAGTGGCAGTATCGCCCATGCCATGATTGAACATGTAATTCACAATAGACCGATGCATAAAGACTGATCTTGATTGAGACATGTTCAAATCAAAAATGCCTAGCGATTGCTAGGCATTTTTCATTGCTTCATTTAAAACCTTAATAATTTCAGGCCGGGTTTTATAGAAGCGACTAAATAAACTTGAAACACTGCCCATAATTGAAATATGACCAGTTTTAGGAATCGTGTAAATTTCACAATGATTGCCTTGTTCAAGTAATTGCTGTTTAAAATCTAAAGAGTTTTTAGCTTTAACAATTTGATCATTTTCAGCCAAGAATAAATAATGCTTTACCTCATTTTTTTCAACAAAATAATACGGCATTACTTGTTGATAAGGAATGCTTTGATCAAACGCATTCTCGGCTAAAGCATCGCCTTTATAATCGAAATGATAAGGTCCAGCGATTCCAATCAAAGCTTTGATATTTTGTTTGATGGCCAGTTGGTAGTGCTTTGGATGATAAAGCAAAGACGCAATATTAAATGCGCCTGCTGAATGCCCCATCAAGGCAATTTTATCCATTGAAATACCGAAACGTGCTTGTTGTTGTTCCAAATAATTCAAAGCAACTGCAAGATCATCAATATAGCTTGGAAATTTATGCTCAGGCGCTAAATGATAGTTCAGCACTGCCACGTTATAGCCAAAACGACTAAACGCCTCGCCTACAAATTTATAAGCACTTTTATCCCCATGACTCCATGCCCCACCATGAACAAAAAGAATCAGCGCATTCTGTTGCTTTTTATTAGAAATATATAAATCTAAACGTTGTCTCGCCTTTAAGCCATAGGCAATATTATGCTGAATGGAATAGCCCTTTTTAGGGGTCAAGCCATTAATGGTAATACTGCCTAAATCGTATAAACGAAAATCTTGATAGTGTGATTTAAATTGAGATTTTAGTTGTTCAAACTGCTTTCCAAATCTAACTTTTAAAAACTTTAACCTATTGTTGAATAACATTATTGTTTGGCTCTGTAGCATTAGGATCAATCGCAACAGGTGTCTGTACATCAGGTTGTTGTTGTACATTATTTACCACAGGTGCTGTGAAAGATGAAGGTTGGACTGAATTATTCGCTTGTTCGACATTATCAATCAAGGTCACAATTTTAGTCACATTTCCAACTTTTTGTAAAACATCATTTAAATCTGCAATTTCAGCATTGTTTAAACGACCTAAAACATACAACACTCCGTCTTCTGTATGAATCAAGACTTTATTGTCTGAAACCACAGGCGCTTTCATCACTAAACCACGGGTATTCACAGTGACCGATGCATCTTGCATGATAGTACTATAACCGATTTGATTACCAACAGTCAGGTAATTATGGACTGCTTTTACATCGCTCATCGCTCGTAGATTATCTTCTGCCAACTGCTTTAAATGCGCATCTGGCACTTGCCCTGTCAATAAGACATTGCTGTGAAAACTATTAATATTGACACGAGATTGCTTAAATCGGGCATCCAACTTATACAAGTTGATTTTCGCAGTTCGCTCAATAGAAGAATCAATAAACACTTGTCCTAAAGATCGAACACCACTATCTGTTCCCACTGGTGAAGAACCAGTACCACCTGAGATAAAACTCGCGCAACCAGACAAACTTGCTACACACATCATGGTGATGACAATACGTTTTAACACTCAGCAAGACTCCTATTAATTTTAGCCTGCTAAACAACCCATTTAAACGTCGTTAACATGCTGGAAAATATATTTATTTTTGAAATAACCGTACATAAATTTCAGTCACAGATTAATCAAGTCTGCATCTAAAGTAAATGCATTTTCAATCCAAGATTGATCATAAGAGATTTTACTGAGGTCTTGCTGTACGTTTTTTGCAATTTTATGATGTAAATCAAAACCAATCACATCGAAACGGCAATAATATTGTTCATATTGTGGATATTCTTGTAAAAATTTAAACGCCGTTTTAATCATTTTTTGTTGTTTTGATTGATTTACAGCTTCAAAAGCATGCCCCATCTGTGTCGGTGTTCTTGCTTTCACCTCAACAAAAATTAGCTCTTGTTTAGACTGCGCAATAATATCTATTTCACCAAAGCGCGAGAAATAGTTCAATTTTATGATGTCGTAGCCATGTTGAAGCAGTAATTTCACTGCTTCTTGCTCCGCCCATTGTCCTAAATTATTTTTTGCCATGAGAAGCCTATCATCACAAAGGCACTAAATTATTTTTTGAGCGTTCAAAACATTGCGGAATACGCTCAACACGATTTCCATCAATTTTAATTTTTCCAGTGCGACCATTAAAGGTTAAGCTTTTTACATTCGGATCCAAAACAAATTGTTCAGCAATATGCCAAGCATCTCCACCAAAGGCATATAAACGCTGATACGGTAACGAGGTCGGTTTATCTTTATAAGCTTTGACGACATCATCCCATTCGGCAATGTATAAGGCTGGAACATCACAGAATTTCATCCCTTTAGGCAAGGCCTTTTTTTCATCGACAGCAATGGCTTGGGTATAAATTTTTTTCTTCTGCAATTTGGGAAAACTGGTCAACCATTGGTTTGAACCTAACAGTAAAATACCCTCTCGATCCGAAATCGACTTTGGCATATGCTCTACAGGATCCACTTCACCCATATAATTGGCAAATAATGCATTTAAAAAGCTAATAGATTCCGCTTCTGTGCCTTTTTCACGCACCACATAGAGTTTGCTGACTTTATCATGCTGGATATAATCAAGCAGCGCCAATGCATCGTCATTTTTAGAAAGGCTATATTGCCAAACACTTTTATCGCTAGGATAAACTTCATTGAGTGCCAACACAGGTACTTTAGGCTTTAAATTAATTAAAGCCTCAACATCAGGACGAGCCAAAGGCCCAATAATCATTTTAGTCTTTTTATTGACATGCTGTTTTAACAGGGCTTTGATGGTCTTTTGATCTGAATCGACAAATTTTAATGGTATTTCATTCTTCGAGGCCTGCGCGGCACTTAATATTCCTTGTTTAATACTCAAACCCGCTCGCGACATAGGGCCTGTTTCAGGTAATATAACCAGAATTTCTGCGTGAACTTGGATTGTAAATCCAACCATTCCCAACACAACCACTCTTTTAATACTGTTCAACACTAACTTATTCTTCATGGAGACCTTTATGAGTGCTCAATTATTCGTCGTAGCGACCCCAATTGGGCACTTAGATGATATGACTTTTCGTTCTATTGAAGTTTTAAAGTCTGTTTCTGTTATTGCGGCAGAAGATACACGTCAATCTGCTCAATTATTAAAGCACTATAATATCTCAACTCCGCTCACAGCGTGTCATGATCACAATGAAAGTAACAAAATTGATATACTTATCGAAAAATTAAAAAGCGGTCAGAATATTGCTCTGGTCAGTGATGCTGGTACACCATTGATTAGTGACCCTGGTTTTAAATTGGTACGTGCCGCTCAGGAAAATGGTATCCGCGTCATTCCTGTACCGGGTGCATGTGCTGCTATTGCTGCGCTAAGTGCGGTGGGTTTACCGAGTGATCGTTTTAGCTTTGAAGGCTTTTTATCGTCAAAACAATCGCAACGATTGATTCAATTAGAAAAATTAAAACATGAATCACAAACCATGATTATCTATGAAGCGCCTCATCGTATTTTAGATAGTGTCAAAGATATGGCTGATGTTTTTGGCGCAGATCGCCCTGTTGGTTTTGCACGTGAAATTACCAAAACATTTGAAACGATTAAAAAGATGACTTTGGGCGAGTTGGTGACATTTATTGAAAATGATCGCAATCAGCAAAAAGGTGAAATTGTTTTAGTTATTGGTGGTGCACCAGATGCCAAAGATCAAGATGTTGAACAAGAGAAATTAGATCAACTTTTAAATCGCTTATTACAAGATTTATCGGTCAAAGCGGCATCACAACTGGCTGCGGATCTAACAGGCATCAAAAAGAAAATCGCCTATCAACGTGCTTTAGAGCTGACTAATCAACAATAATTTTATTTCTTGAGTTGAGAAATGCCTGTATAAGCTTTTCTCAACCTGCTTTTCTACAAGCGACTGGTTGCTCTGGTCGCTTTTGTACCTGCCTTAATTTTTAAAACACAATAATTTTTAATCCCTCACTGATCAATCTGGCACTTATAAAAGCTGATGCAGAAAAAACAATCAAAAGCACAACATTACTGATGATTTACTCCGCCTTGCTTTTAAAGTGATTGACAAAAATCAATAAAAATAAAATGATTATTTGATTAAAAATTCAAGAGAAAAATCACAAATAATGATCAATTCAAAATTTAGATTTAATCATCTAAAAGAGAAAATAGACAGCATCCCAACCAAATTTAAAAAAGCACCTTTCGGTGCTTTTAAAATCAATCTTTAGCAGATTCATCTGGTGGAACTTCGGTAATTCTCCCACCGCGCGCTAAAAATGCAGCGACTTCATCTTCCAACGCTTCACGCTGTCTTTTTTTCGCTGTCACAGTGAGTGTTTCAGCTTCAGCTAAATCTGTATCTGAAACTGTCGAATCACTTGCCGCAGCACCTTTTTCAGCCGCTTTAGCTTCATCATCGTCTACTGCATGATCTTCTGAATTATCATCATAATCATTTGTATCTGTCATCTTTAACTCCCCATCAATGACGTCAATGTACCATCCGAAAAATGGTGATGTTTTACAGAGAAATGTATCAAGCTCTTCGCCATTCGACTAGTATCTAGATACACAAAATCGTGTTTTTTTTCATCAAATTCGTAATGTTGTTTAAATGATTGGTTAAAAAATATCAGAAATCCAATTAAATGGCATATTGCGTGCTTTTTAAATTTGCCAACCCATTGGCTTGTGCCATAAATTGATCTTTTAAAAATGGCATATTTTCAACTTGTTTTAAGCCAAAGTTACGCGCCCAAACCAATGGAAATATTTCCGCAGTTTCTAAAAAACCAATCATCGACATACTATGCATCATGGCATCGTTTTGCCCTTTACGCTGGTGTTCATAACGCTTTAAGGTTTGTTCATGCGCCCATACGCCACGCTGTTTATCTTTAAGTAATACATCACACAGAATAGCAGCATCTAAACACCCAATATTTACGCCTTGTCCTGCTAAAGGATGAATCACATGCGCTGCATCACCAATCAAAGCCAGCCCATCTTTTACATAACGTTGTGCTGCACGTGCCTTAAGTGGAAATTGAGCCCGCGGTGTCGCTTCAATGATCTTGCCCAACATATGATGACTTTCACGTGTCAGTAATTCACAAAAATCAGCATCATCTAAGCGCGCATATTCTTCTGCATAATCATCAGGTAAGGTCCAAACGATTGAAATCCAGTGTTCAGCTTGCTCAGGCTTTAAACTTGCCATCGGTAAAAATGCCAATGGGCCAGTCGGATGGAAAATCTGACGAGCCACATATTGGTGCGGTTGTGTGGTACGAATCGCACATGTCAAACCGGCTTGTTGATAATCTAAAACATCAAGATCGATAAATGCTTGATCACGAACAAATGAGTTTGCGCCATCTGCGCCAATCACTAATTTGGTCTTTAGCTCAGTCCCATCTGCAAGTTTAATGATCCAACAACCTACACCCTGCTCTACTCGCACAACTTTAACTTGAGTACGATAATCTTGCAGTTGCTCCAACATTTCCTGTTGGATGGCAAGGTTTAATAAACTTGGTTCAACCATTGAACCTAAGCTTTGCTCAGCTGTGGGAAAGCTTTCTGAGGCTTGCCCAAAATTAATTTCGCCATAGCCATTTTTATTCCAGACTTGCATACCGGTATAGGGCATTTGACGAGCGATTTTCTCCCACACATTCACTGTTTTTAATAGATGAATCGTGGCTTGGCTCAGCGCTAAAACCCGCGGATTAGCAACAGCTAAAGTCTTTTCAGCATTTAAAATAGGGACTGCATCTAAAACTGTAGCTTGCACACCGCCCTGTGCTAAAAGCAATGCGGTTAAGCCACCCACCAGACCACCACCAACAATCACCACATCTAACATATCTTGCTGTGTCATGCTTTTAATCCCATCGCATAATTGGCAACCAAAGGCTTAATCCCCGGAATCACATCAAAAGCCACCAAGCCAGTATTACGCAATAATTTTAACACTGGATTTTGATTACTAAATCCACGCACTACAGAATCACAAAATTTAATCACACGCTGCTGATCAGTTAAGCGAGATTGTTCATAGGCCTTTAACATCTCAGGTTGACCAATATCATCAGATTGCGCAATTTGCGTTGTGATATAACGCATCAGGACATCTGCGTCACGCATACACAAGTTAAAACCTTGTCCAGCAACAGGATGAATCGTATGTGCAGCATTGCCCATCAAAATCACCCGACCCACCGCTTGTTTTTCAGCAAGCACTTGTGCCAATGGGAAGCTAAAACGTTTGCCTGTTTTTTGGAATTTTCCTGCACGATCACCATAAGTTTGCTGTAAAGCATCAAGGAAATGTTGGTCATTTTCATCACCTAACCATTCATCTTCTGTGCCTTTTTTCACTGGCCAAACCACTGAACGACGACATTCCCCAGGCAGTGGAAGCAATGCCAATGGACCTAAATGGCTAAAGCGTTCAAAGCCCACTTGATGATGTGGTTTAGAGGTTTGTACTGTTGTGACAATTGCCACCTGATCATAATCATGTACATCCACCCCAACACCTAAAGCTTGGCGACAGAAAGAATCACGACCGTCTGCAGCAATCAACAGTTTGGCTTTAAGTGAATGGGTATATTCTTCACCACGATTGGCTTCAACATATACATAGTCACCCTCTTGTTTTAGTGAGGTGACTTGTACACCATCAATCAATTCAATTAAAGCTTGCTGGCGAACTTGAGTCAGTAGTACACGGCCTAGCCATGCATTTTCAATCACTTGCCCAAAACTTTCGACTTTTTCTTGATCTGCGACTAAGCGTGCTTTACCAAAACTGCCTTGTTCAGTGATATGCACTTCGAGGATAGGAGTTGCATGTTCTTGCAAGGCCTCCCAAAGACCAAGTTTTTGATAAATTTGTACGGTACGACGTGATAGCGCGGTATTCCGTGCATCAAAACTGGAATGATAGGGTGCAAGATTGGCATCATCATAATTTGGATATTTCACAGCCTCTAAAAGCTTTACCGCAATATTGGCTTTTGCCAACATTAGAGCCAAGCTCAGCCCAACCATTCCACCGCCGACGATGATGACTTCTTGTTGCATGCTTTTATCCTTTCTATATGTGATTCAGCGTACTGAATACTTATAATCTTGATTGATTTCATATTACATCAAGCAAAGTCATTTTTATATTGAAATAGGAAATTGTTGGCTGTATTTGTACTGAATCAATACGCTATTTTTAACATAAGTATGAAAATTAAAAATTCTAGCCAAGAATTAAGCATGTTATTTAGCTCGACCGATATGGCACTTTAAAGGTATTGTTTAAATATGCAACATCAATAAAAGTGCTGAATCATTACTTGAGTATTGTTATTTATGAACTTACTTGACTAACATCTATTTTTTAATTTATTTCAATCATAAAACCTAGACAATCTCTCTTATTATCTCCCAAAGCTGGAAATATAGCCCAATGCTTTAACAAGGTTGTTTCAGTAAATCCTGTTTCAATCAGAACGTTTCGTGATTTCACATTTTCTGCATCACAAAAAGTCTCAATTCTTTTAAGCCTACTGTTAGTTTTTAAATAGACAATGACAGCAGTGATTGCCTCTCTCATAAAGCCTTGCCCTTGAAATTTACTTCCAAGCCCAAAATGAATTTCACCGTGATCTCCTTTGTGAATAAACATCACAAGCCCCATGGCTAAATTAGTTTTGCGCTCGCCAATAATCCAAGCAAAATCTTTATCATTATTTTCCCATTTTGTACCACTCCAATTTTCAAACATACACTTGGTTTGCTCAATATTGGCATGTGGTCGCCTTTGTAAGTATTTCGAAGACTCCCTGTCTCCGCAATACTCATGAAAAAGTGGAATTTCATCACCTTCAACAAACTTGCGTAGAATCAAACGATTTGTTTCTACTGGCTTAGCTAAAACGGTGTAAGTATCCATACATACTCACCTTTCAAATTAAAAACTTATACTGACTTTGCCATCAACGCTTCAATATCTTCAATCGATTTCACAACATTTTTGGTCAAGACTACAGGACCCTGTTCAGTTGCAACCACATCATCTTCAATCCGGATACCAATACCACGCCATTTTGCATCCACTGTTTCATCATCAGGTGCAATATATAAACCTGGTTCTACAGTAACAACCATACCCTGCTCATAGCTACGCCATTGACCATTTTCATCTTTATATGCGCCAACATCATGCACATCCATACCGAGCCAATGCCCTGTACCATGCATATAAAACTGACGATAGCTTTCAGATTCAATAATTTGATCAACATCACCTTGCATAATGCCAAGGTTGACCAAACCTTCTACCATAATCCGTACTGCAACATTATGCGGTTCTTTATAAGAATGACCGATTTGAATTGCATCTATCGCAGCAATTTGTGCATCTAAAATAATTTGATATAGCGCTTTTTGTTCAGGGCTAAACTTACCATTTACAGGAAAAGTACGGGTGATGTCTGAGGCATAGCATTCATACTCAGCAGCCGCATCGATCAACACCAAATCACCATCTTTTAAAGGTTGGTTGTTCTCAACATAATGTAAAATACAGCCATTTTTCCCACCACCCACAATACTGTTATAGGCAGGTACACAACCATTCTGACCAAAGATATAATTCAGCTCAGCTTCTAAAGCATATTCCATCATGTCTGGATGAACTTTTTGCATGGCACGCGTATGCGCATCTGCACTGATATTTGAGGCGATTTGCATCAATTCAATTTCTTGAACCGACTTATGCAAACGCATTTCATCTAAGATTTGATCAAGTTGAATCAACTGCGCTGGAACGCCAAAACCACGTCCAGATTCATTGGCTTTGGTAATCCAAGTACTGACCTTGGCATCAAAATCTGCACGTTGACCAATACGATAAAATAATTTTTCTTTATTTAAAATTTTGGCAATAATTTCTTCGTCAAGCAGATCAATCGCATAAGCTTCATCTGCTTCATAATCATCGACTGCACCGTCAATTCCAGCACGGTAACCATTCCAGATTTCCATCTCACGATTACGTTCACGACAGAACAAGCTATAGATATATTCCTCACCAGTTTCATCTGTTTCTATGACTGCAACTGCTTGTGGCTCTGCAAAACCGGTTAAATAGAAAAAGCTACTGTCCGCACGAAACTTATAATCAGCATCTCGGTTACGCATGACTTCTGGACTGGTTGAGATAATTGCAATGCTATTGGGACCCATTTGTTCAGCGAGGCGGTCACGACGTTCCTGAAAATCTGCTTGAGTTAATTTCATTCTCTATTCAGCTTGTATTTCAGATGATTAATTTGGAAGAAGCTTTAACTTACAATTACGCTTAGATGAATGCAAATACTGATGACTCAATATTTGCATATTTTAAAATAATTTTATTATTTCTCTTGTTCTACGCTAAATCGCGACAATAGAACAAGGGAATCATTCCAAACTAAAAAATTTAACCCTTTGCGCCGCTACTTTATTCAACTTCAATGCTTTCAAAGTGAATAACAAAGCACTGTACAGGGAGCTGTAAAACCGACTACTCATCAAACATAGATGTTCTAAAGTTTAAGTTTCTTAGCTTTTTTTCTTAGTTTTAGCTTGGGCGATGTGGAGTAAACATCTCTACAACATTGTTACTTTCAGAAGCATCAATTGCCTGTTTCATTTTGCTATGAAAATTTTGCAATAGAGGGCTTTCTGACACTGGAACCTTTTTTCGTCCCATTGATAATGACACAGGGATCAAGCGTACAAATTCATACAATTCAAGATAGCTTGCTTCACCTTCATCATCGTCATCTGATTCATCAAACTCAACAGATGCGACATCTTGTAAACTTTCAATGAGTTCTTGCTCATCTGCGCGAATATGACCAGAAGCCAATCCAAAGCCAAGCACAACCCCTGCACACCAATCTGCCAGTGATTGTACACGCTCAGCCAATGTATGCTCGTCATCTGGAAGCATTGGAAGATAGTCTAAATCATCGTCTGAAAGCGCATGTGATACATCCTCTGCTTCCTCTGACAATAGCGCAAGCGCTTCATCGTCTAATTTTGGAACATCAAGCGTAGATAAAATTTGTAACCATTCATCTCGAGTCGGAACTTCAGTAACACAAACTATACCTGTCAGTAAGCCATGTAACTCACTCGGGCTTGAAATTTCCTCAATCCCCTCAAAATTTTGATTCCAATCTGACCAACCTGAAATATCGTCTTGCATTCGTTTATCCAATCTCTATACTTCTGTATATATTACCTTTGATTGCAAATCTGTGCGACCCGTTATGTTAGAACAATTACAGCGTCTACAGACGCATATTGGTGTTTTAAAAACACGAATTGAAACTGTTGAGAAAGAAAATGCATCGCTGTTAAAAGAAAAGGATAACAGCGAAGAGCAATCTCATGCCCAAATCAGCCATAAAAATAGCATTATCACCCAAAAACAAGATGAAATTGATACGCTCACTGAGCAACTCTCTCAGTTACAAAATCAGTTTCAACAGCTCAATACAGATGCCACATCTTTAGCAGAGCGTTATGGGCGTTTGGAAAAAAGCTGTACCGATTTAAAAAATCGTTTTCAGGAAATTTTGGCTGAACGTAATGAATTACGTGTGGTTAAAGAAAAAATGGCAAATGAACAGCGCCATCACTTACAAGACATCAAAGGTCTTCAAGATGAGCGTGAACGTTTAATTCAAAAAAATGAACATGCCAAAACAAAAGTGGAAGCCATTATTCAACGTCTTTCGATTTTAGGGACTGAACAAGATCATCATGCGCAAGAAATCCAACAGCTTGCTCATCCATCAGAGTCTAATGAGGAAGTATGAGTATGTCTGAACATGTGACTGTAGAATTACGCTTAATCGAACAAAGTTTCCGTTTAGGCACCACAACAGATAAGCAACCAGAACTCGAACGTGCTGGTCGACTTTTAAATGAAAAGTTTCAAGAATTCCGCCGTAAAGCCCCGAATGTTGAACACAATAAATTGGTGATCATGGTGGCTTTAGAATTGATGCAAGAAGTTTTAGGCATGAATAAATCGTTACAAGAATATGCACAATGCGAACGTTTATTAGCAACCATGTTAGAAGATGTTGAAAAAGCGGGATAAACCGCTTTTTTTTCGTGCAATTGATTGGTTTTTTTATGCTGTATTTATAAATTATGAGCGTTGGTGATTTGCCACAATCTCCAAATTATGTATACTTAATACAACTCTAGGGTGTTCGCCAGTACGTCTATTCCCCTGCCGATACTTAAACTTATGGATGTGTTCTGTATATTTTGAGTGTATGCCCACCTTGAGTGGGAAACCCATTAAGTGTACGTCGCGTCCACCTTGAACTCATCGGGTTCAGGGTAACGACCATGCAGCGGCATCTCTGGAGTGTTTTATTTTCAAATCCTTATAAAATAAAAATTATAAATATATGTTGAATATGCCTTTAATTACATTTCCAAAAATATAGCCCTATAGATCATAGCGAAACAACAATCTATTCTCTTTGATCCACGCGATAAACTGATTAGGTTGGATTTGCACTATCATTCAAAAACTCAACTGATTCCAAACACAATTTTTTCCATTCAGCTGCAAATTCTTCTTCCGCTTTTTGTTTACCTAAATTTGTAGCATATACAGGTTTTGATTCTGCATCAGCAATGATGACTTCTAAATTTTTTGCATTATTACTTAGTTCGCCTTTTAAATTAAATGCTGTATTTAAATCAACACCAAACTGCCTTAACTGCATGATCATTCCAGCACTTTCTGCAATAATTTCGCAGTGATCTATTTGATTTGCATAAATTTCCGGGCTAAATAATAAAAGCAATAAAATTCTCAATTTCATTTTTATAGTCCTTAGAATTTTTCTAATTACATTGATTATATGCATAGAGATCATCTAGCGCCATGCTTCCAAACGATCTACTAAAATCACAAACATCATCGTTTATGCACGATATGAATTAGATATTTATTTTAGATA
>NZ_WJYH01000031.1:0-57056 GCF_009668065.1 Acinetobacter sp. RIT698 | reverse complement strand
ATTATTTCAAATAATATTTTTTCCATTCAATACCAATATGATGCCAATGGTCAACTAATTCGACAAAAAACGAGACAAGGTGATTTAAATCTTGAATGGGATGTATTTGGTCGATTAATCAAAAGTCGAAATACTGAATATACCGCAGAGTATCTTTACGATGCATTAAGTAGACGTATTCAAAAACGTAGTAAACATCATCACACAGGTGCTGAACAGAATGTGATTTATGGTTGGGATGGGGATACAGTAGCCTTTGAATCCACTCAAGATTATACAAAACATTATATCTATGAAAAAGATAGTTTTATTCCATTACTCCAATCTGTTTATATGGGTGGAGCAGAAGTACATCAGAGTGTAGATTGGAGCAATAAACCTTATAGTCTTTATCATGATCCATTGTGGAAAATGACTAAGCATAGTAAAGGTTTTGATGATGTATGGTTCTATCATTGTGACCACTTAGGTACGCCACAGGAAATGAGTGACCATACAGGTGCAATCATTTGGAAGGCGCAATATAAGGCATGGGGTGAGCTCGTGTCAGCAAAGCAACGCTTTGCACGAGCGCAAGACGAGAGCTATGCTCGAAGTGGTAAGTCTGAAAAAGTGAAGTCTAACTTCTTTGAAAATTCAGAAATTATTTCAAATAATATCCGCTTTCAAGGGCAGTACTTCGACCAAGAAACAGGATTACATTACAACCGTTACCGCTATTATTCACCTTATGTTGGTAGATTTGTAAGTAAAGATCCGATAGGGTTGCTTGGCGGTAATAATATATATCTTTATGTTCAAAATCTCGTACAAATCATCGATCCTCTTGGTTTGGCTCCAGTAGCTTATAAAACTGTTGGTTCTAAACTCTGCATAAAAGATAAATTTACGCCAAACTCTGCAGAATCCAAAGAGTTGAAGGAATTCACTAATAGGTGGAATCATCAAATTAAAGAACAAGGGGGAACTATGACACGGAGAAAATTAACAGTAGAGGAAGAACGTGAGTCAGCAAGATGGAAAAAAAGTAAAAGATGTGAATGCGGTCCCGGACGAGTTGCAGGTCATGTACCAGATGCTGGTGCAGGTGGTCCTGCAACTCCATTAGACTGGATGGCTCAATTAAAATCTACAAACTCATATGTAGGTGGTATTATCGGTAGCTTGCCAGAAGGCTATACTTATGACAACGTTGTTCTTGTGGATGATCTAGTTAAATGTGGAGATAAATGATGGGAAATAAAATAAAAGAATTGTTGGAAGAATTAAAACAAATAAATTTAACTGATTCTGATAACGATCAGGAAATAGTTCAACCTGAAAAAATAGTAGATTTTATTTTGACACTAGATGGTAATAAAAAATTACTAAGTCCAATGTTAAAAGAACGATTTGAATATGCAAGTACTTGGAATGATGCATTTTTGTTGCAAAATTGGCTTTCATTAAGTGAAATTAATAATTTTGCTGATAATCCTGAATTGATGGAAAATATCAATTTAAGATTAGAAAATTGGGAACATGTGCCCCCTGCTTCAGTAGGTTTATCAAAAGTTTCTATTTTTGGATTTGATCCTTATGATACAAATGAAACATATCTGGAGTGGGTGGATGGAGAAATAGAACCGAAAATTTGGATATATTTTGATTCTAACTATCATATGTTTAAAAATTTAGAAAGATTTTTATTATATGCAGTAAACCAGCTAGATGAAGATGATTTGAAAAGTTAATAAATGGTATGAGTTGAAATTATAAAGATGAAACTAGTTTTTGTTTTTGAAATGTTGATAAAAAATTGGATTCATAGTAATGATTGAAAATAATCAAAAAATTATTGATTTATTAGATCAGATGCAAGCTATGCGGCTAGATAAGTCATATTTAGTGTGCATAACTTTTTGTTATAAAATTATCCCTTTGTTAGATAGTGATAATATAAGTTCTGATTATATTTTAGACTCGGTTAATAAGGCTAAATCTTTTTGGTTTGATAAACAAAGTAGTATTACTGAAGATGAAATAATTTCTAGGAGAGTGAATATAATAAAGTATATGAAAGAAGAAAATATTTCATATGATGTTAATATTAAACCAGAATTAAAGTTTTTAATTTTACCTTTATGGACTAGACCTCCTTCTGATGATATTGGAGATTGTTTAGATTGGGGGCTTACTTTGCTTAAAATAATTAATATATCAGATAGTATTATTGAAGCTAAGCTGTTAGAAGCATTAGAATCTGTAAATCAATTAAAAGTATAGAATGAAAAGAGATTGGTTATAGATGTGTTGACAATATATTAGGGGGTTTGATGCGTTTAACAAGGATTTAAAAAACTGAAAGTAAGGTGTAAAATGATTTTTTTAATATATACTTCAAAACTTAAGGTATTTGAAATTTTTGAAAATAAATTTGATATTTCTTTTATTAAACATAGTAGTGATTACTTAGGTGAATACCACTCATATGAGGGATTGTTCTGTGATCATTTTAAATTATTAAATAATAATAAGAGGTTAAAATGAGTATTTGGTGGGAAATAGACATTAAAACAGGAATTGTAGATCATGACTCGATTTCTTGGATAAATGATAATTTTGAAGTAACAGAAGATACAGTTTTTGATTTATCTCAAGATTTATTGCAAATTAATTTTAAAAATCAAAAAATTATTTTAGATGTAGGGTGGTATCCTGATTTGGATGAAAATGGAGTATTTAGAACGGAATTAATTAAAGATAATGATTGGGAAAACCCAATTATCTCTGTCGAATCTAAAAATATAGGAAGTCTGAAACATGATATTGGTAGAGTTATTAGTGATCGAATATATAAATAATAAACTTATAGTATTTTGAATGAATTTAATTTATTAGCTTGGGTGATTCAATGACTATAAAGTTAGAAATTTTAAATGAGTTGTTAAAGTATGATTATCAAAAGGAATATTTTAAATCATTGGAAAATAATTTTGATATAAGAGAAAGTGATAAAACTTTAGAACTCGTTAGATTGGTTTATAACTTATTTGTTCAAGAGTTTGATAATTATTCTGTGATCAGAGAATTTTTAGATAGTATAGAGTTTTGCGATTTTAATCGTAGAAACTCAATCCAATGGGCAAGTCTTTGTTATTTATATCAAATTAAATATATTGTAAATGAAGATGTTAACTTAAGAAAAGAAATTCTTTCTATTTTAATGAAAGATCTTAATGATAATAAAGTAATGGAAGAAAAGCGTTTTAATCGGGTAATCAATGGAAGTGAAATAGCTTCTAGAATCGAGACTAGGAACAAGGAAAAAAAATTGGGACGAGAATTTTATTATACTAACTCTATAGCATTAATAATTGATATGTTGAAAAAAAATATATATGAGTTCAAAGATAAAGAAGACTCTTTTTTATTACAGGATAATATTATTTGTGAAATTAATGAGTTAAAAAATATTTTGCCTACTTTAGAGGAAATTTTTTAAATTTTGAATATTAATCAATCTGAGGTCTTTTTTATAAATCAAAATTGTTTGAGTATTGATGCATAATTTAAAAATGAAATATATTTATATTCAAAAGCTTACAGATATTCAGTTTAAGCGATTAGCGGGCATTTGATGTATATTTGAAGCCACCAGTAAATTAGGTAAAGAAACCTTTAACTTTGACCCTGCCAGTAACATCATAGATCGTTACAATGATGACAAAGCCCAAAATCATGAGCTAAGCCATCAACAAACAGCAGAAGAAAAAGGCTATGGCTACAATCGTCTAGTCAATAACGTGGTCAAAGAATACCTCGACCAACAATACCAATATGATGCATACGGACAATTGGTTCGACAAAAATCAACGCAAGGTGATTTAAATCTTGAGTGGGATGTTTATGGTCGAATGATCAAAAGCCGTAACAGCCAATATACAGCAGAATATCGCTATGACGCTTTAGGACGAAGAATACAAAAACGTAGTAAGCACCACCATACAGGTGATGAGCACAACATCATCTATGGATGGGATGGTGACACATTGGCTTATGAGTCAACAGAACAAGCCACTAAACACTATATCTACGAAAAAGACAGTTTTGTGCCGATGCTTCAGGTAGTTTATCAAAGTCCGATAGAGCTGCATCAAACACCTGATTGGTCAGACAAACCGTATAGCGTGCATCGTGACCCACTATGGAAAACCACCAAGAAAAGCAAAGGCTTTGATGATGTATGGTTCTACCACTGTGACCACTTAGGTACACCACAGGAAATGAGTGACCATACAGGTGCAATCATTTGGAAAGCACAATATAAGGCTTGGGGTGAATGTCAAACAGAGAAAGCGAAGTCTAATTTCTTTGAAAATTCAGAAATCATCAGCAATAATATTCGTTTCCAAGGTCAGTATTTCGATTTAGAGACGGGTTTACACTATAACCGGTATCGTTATTACTCGCCCTATGTGGGACGGTTTGTAAGTAAAGATCCAATTGGGTTGTTGGGGGGAAGTAATAATTATGCTTATACCCCAAGTCCTACAGAATGGGTTGATCCACTAGGATTAAGCTGTCAAAAAATACCAAAAGGCTTTAAAAGCTTTGGTCAATTAAAGCAGTTTGGACAAGCGATGCAGGCAGGGTTTTCTAAATTAGGATTTAAAGGTGCGACGATGTATATGCAAGGAAGTGCACATAGTGGTAGAAGTTTTGAGACGGGTAAAGCTTTTGATGATGGAAGAGTAAGTGATTTTGACATAGCTGTGATTCAACCAGAATTATTTGAAAAAGCAAAAAAAATGGGTTTAGCAAAAGGTAATCGTACATTACCTATTGAGATAAACTCAGTCGAAGCAAATAAATTAGGTATTAATGGTGTACTTCAAAAGATGTCAAAACTCGCGGGAGGACGGGATGTAAATGTTATGATATTTGATAGTCCAGAAAGTGCCAAAGCTAAAGCGGAAGGTACAAGAATTCCAGCAAACTGTATGTAAGGTGTAAAATGAAAAAGAGTTTTTTTTTAGCATATACGACAAACTTAAACCCAATTGATTTAGTTCGAATTTTTGAAAAAAAATTTGATATTTCTTTTATTGAACATAGCAGCGATTATTTGGGAAATTATTACTCTTATGAGGGATTATTTTGTGATAATTTTAAAATATTGCAAAATAAGTTACCTGATGGTGATTTGCAAATAAATGACGGTGGAATAGAAACTATTTTGAAATTGGGTTTTTTTAATGGAAAAAATAAAGAAAAACAAAGTAAGTATGAATTTATGAAAAAACAATTAGCGAGTTTGGATAATATAAATTTACATTCATTTGATATTTTTGAAGAGGAATGAAGGCACTAATACGATAAGAGACCATGTGAAAGGAACATAAATGAAGACTTGGGATCAAGTAGTAGAAAGTGCAGCTGAATTTATATCTTTTTTGGAAAAAGGTAATTTTTATAATACTAAGTTTAGTACTGAAAAAGATTACAAGATTATTTTTGATGCTAATTTAGGGATAGATTATGCGACTAATGATAGTTTTGATGATTTTGATGAATGGGAAACTGTGACTGATCCCCCCGATATTTTTCTAGAAAGCTTTGAATGGAACGATCGGATTAAATATAAACTAAAACAAAAAAATTATTTTGGATTTGAAAATCAAGACTTTAACGGAGCTAAAGAAAAATGGATAACGGGTGAAGCTTGTCTGATAGTAGAGTTAATGTAATGTATATAGATATAGGTATAATATTTCAATGTTATGCAAATGACTATTTTCCTACAATCTGGAAAGAAATTTTAGAAATATATTTAAATGGTGGTTTTCCGTGTGGATGGGATGGTCATCTACCTGAAGGGAAAATTGTAGTTTTTTCTAATCAATAAAATTTAAAATCAGATAAGTTATTTCAAATTATACAAAGCTCAATGATAGCTTCATTGAGCTTATTTTTATTTTAATGATTCATATAACGTACGCCAAAATTTGCTATCGAAAACCACCAAGCAAAGCAAAGGCTTCGATGATTTATGGTTTTACCACTGTGACCACTTAGGTACACCACAAGAAATGAGTGATCAGTCTGGTGCTGTCATTTGGAAGGCGGAGTATAAGGCGTGGGCTGAATGTAAGACTGAAAAAGTAAAATCAAGTTTCTTTGAAAATTCTGAAATTATTTCAAATAATATTCGTTTCCAAGATGCATGAGCAAAGACAGAGCATTGCTCTGTCTGAAGCGCAAGGATCAAGAAACAGGACTACATTATAACCGTTATCGTTATTACTCGCCTTATGTAGGGAGGTTTGTTAGTAAAGATCCAGTGGGTTTATTTGGTGGTGTTAATTTTTATCAGTACGCACATAACCCTCTAGAATGGGTTGACCCTCTAGGTTTGAAACAAAGAAGTTTAGATGAAATAAAAGTAGATAGACGACATAGGGAAAATTCTAAATCAGGAGTGTATTTAAAACATACGCAAGCAAAATGTAAAGACACTGCTATAAAATATTCTAGCTATGGGAAACCAGCTCAATATTGGAGTGATAGTTTAGGGTGTAGTGCGACAACACCACAAGTTACTGCTTTCAGAAATAGAATTGAGAAAGAAGGTTTATCAAAAGGTATAGAACATGAAAATGATGGTAAAGGATCACATTATTATATTTATGATGCGGGGAGAGTGATTGGTTACAACGAAGGAAAACCAACACAGTATATGCGCATTGAGGTTTCTTCAAGTACTAATGAGTTTCATGGACATCCGATATCTGAAGCACGTTATAATGGCTATTATCGTAAAAGGATTAAATAAGTATGAGTTATGAAGCTTTTTTAAATGAAAATTTTTTGCTTCCATTAAAAGTGACTAGAAATTGGATGATTGTAAAAAATTATCTATATAACGTAGATTTACAATGGTTAAATTCGTTAAATGAAGATGAAAGGTTTGATGTAATAGATGCCTATTTTTATACAAACATTTTTTATGCATCAAATTCAATTGAATTAAAATCAATAACATATAGGTTAATATTGGACGTGTATATTATTCCTATAATTGAGAATGATATATATGTGAATTTTCAATATGAGCTTACAGTAAATTTAATTAATTTAAATAAAAAAAGTGAAAGTTTAGATTTTGTTGAGTTTGAATTAAAAAAAATAAGTGATTTATTGAAATTGATTGATAAAACTATGTCTTATGTATCCTTAGACTTAATTAATAACATTGAAAGTAATGATTTTAAAATTGGTCTAGTTCTAGAGAATATTGTTAATTCACTAAACCTAGGAAGAAAGATAATAAGGGATCAGTAATGGCTTTGTTTACACAAACCTATTATTAAAGGCATCTTTAGCAATAAATTGATATTAAATTTAGATCAAAACCATATTTAAAAGGGATGAGATGTGAAAGTTTCGGTTTTAGAATATTTAAAAACCATGAACTTGATGATTTAAGCCCAAAAGCGATATACAAAAGAAATTATCAAATGAAGTATAGAAGATTAACATTTACATTAAATTCTAAATTTTATATCAAAGAGAATGTAAGTTTATTTGATAAAGCATTTCAAATTAAGCTAGAAGAAACAGATAAATTTGAAGAAAAATTAGGATTTATTACGCAAAATGAATTTTTTTCATTGGCATTCATGGAATCGAGAGTTTGGCGTGCTAAATGATGAGTCTGAGTCTGCAGAAGATTATACCAAACACCTGATTGGACAGATAAACCGTATAATATTTACCGTGATCCGATATGGAAAACCACCAAGAAAAGCAAAGGCTTTGATGATGTATGGTTCTACCATTGTGACCATTTGGGTACACCACAGGAAATGACAGACCACTCAGGTTTGATCATTTGGAAACCGCAATACAAGGTGTGGGGTGAGTGCAAAGCTGAAAAGGCTAATTCCAATTTCTTTGAAAACTCAGAAATTATTTCAAACAATATCCGTTTCCAAGGTGCATGAGCAAAGACAGAGCATTGCTCTGTCTGAAGCGCAAGGATCAAGAAATAGGGCTTCACTATACCGTTATCGTTATTACTCGCCTTATGTGGGACGGTTTGTAAGTAAAGATCCAATTGGATTGTTTGGTGGATTGAATAAATATCAATATGCACCAAATTCTACACAATGGGTTGATGTCCTTGGTTTAAATAAGTATTTCATTGGCAGTATGGACCAAATGTCTTTTAAAGCTTCTGCGTTAAAACCATTAGTGCCGTACTCTAAAGAATGGATGGAAACTTATAACAATTCTAAGTTAATTTTCATTCTGTTCAATCCATTGAACCAAATCATAAATTTTTTCAGCGACTTCAACCCCTTTATTTTCAGATAAAGAATATTCTACATGTGGCGGAATAATTGGGTATTCCTTACGAATCACAAAACCATCGTTTTCTAAATCACGTAAAGTTTGAGTCAACATTTTTTCACTGATGCCATCAATTCTACGTCTTAACTCACTAAAACGGTGTGTTCCTCGTCTTAAACAGAACATGACCAGAACGCCCCAACGATTGGTTAAATGCATAAGCTTAACCCGAGACGGGCAATTCTTTGACAACACATTTGCGGCTAAACAAGATTCATCAGTATTCATAAACTTTCCATGACTAAAAAACACTTACTTTTTAGTAAGTACTTACAAAAAGTAAGTTTATTATTTACTATAACAAATATCAGCAAAACTGTGTGGCTTTTCACATATTTTGAATCATATATTTATAGATGAGAGTTAATTTATGGCTTCTCCAATTCTACACTGGATTATCGACCCAATCTGCGGCTGGAGTTATGGGGCACTGCCTTTAATTAATGCAGTCGAAGAAAAATTTCCAAATCTACAACGTCTACATTTTGGTGGACTTTATAGTGAAGATCATCAACCACAAATGACAGCAGCAATGCGAACACAGATCATTCACTATGATGAACAAATCCATCAACTCACAGGTGTGGATTTTGGTGATGAATATAAAAATGGTTTGCTTAAAGACAGCACACTGATCATGAACTCTATCCCTGCAACTCATGCTTTACTGAGTATTCAGCAGGGGTTAGGGCATAGCGCGATGATATCGTTATTAAATTTAATACAACTGGGCTACTATCAAAAAGGTCTAAATGTCACACAATATAGTGTACTGGCTCAATTTGCTGTCGAGTTAGGACTGAATAATGACCAATGGTCAAAATATTTAGATGCGATCGATCAAGATCAACAAGATGAATATATTCAACATGCACGCCAATTATTATCCCATGTTCGAGGACAAGGTTTTCCAACATTGGTGTATGAAAATCAACATGGTGAAATGGGCAAAATACCGCTTCATGGTTTTTATAATAAATCAGAGGATTTTGTACGTTTTTTAGAGCAACAACTACTTAAATCTTAATTTAATTCTAAAGAGAGCCAACAATATGAAATTATTTTTAAAATCACTTCTTGCAAGTTCAGTGATGTTGAGTGCTTCTGCATTTGCAGCAGAGTTAAGCTATAAAGTTTATAACCCACAAGCACAAGGCATTTTTCCAGTTACATCTACACTTATTTCGGGTGAAAAAGATGCAGTGCTGGTGGATGCGCAATTCAGTGTTAACGATGCAAAGAACTTGGTTAAAATCATTCAAGACAGCGGTAAAAACCTTAAATATATTGTGATTACAGCGGGTGATCCAGATTTTTATTTTGGTTTAGAGCCACTGGTACAAGCGTTTCCAGATGCAAAAGTGATTGCAACCCCAGAAGTTGTTAAACATATTGAAGCAACCAAAGAAGGCAAGTTTGCTTATTGGGGACCTATCTTAAAAAATGGTGCGCCATCTCAAGTGATTGTACCGAGTGCCAGTGAAGATAAAACCATTGTGCTAGAAGGTGAAAAAATTGAGATCAAATCACCGGGTAAATACGCATCTTATCTTTGGGTTCCAAGCAATCGTACAATTCTAGGTGGTGTAGGGCTATCTTCAGGGATTCATGTGTGGACAGCAGATGCACAAACTGAAAAAGAACGTAACGAGTGGCGAAAAACGCTAAAACAAATGAATCGTTTAAATCCACGTGCAGTGATTCCTGGACATTATATTGGTGATATTCCAACAGGAACTCAAGCAATCGACTTTACTTATCAATACCTTGTGGATGTTGATCAAGTTTTAAAAGATCATAAAGATTCAGCATCAGTGATTGCTGCTTTAAAAGAAAAATACCCGAACTTGGCCGAAGAAAGTTCTTTGGAGTTAAGCTCTAAAGTGTTGACGGGTGAGATGGAATGGAAATAATTTAACGATGACCTGTTGTTTTAAATTCATGAACTTCGTCATTGTTGGTGAACGAGGATAATGGGTTGATCTAATCAGGTGAAACTTAATCTAAGATCATGGTTAAGTTTCATCATTGAAGCCATTGATTTTTTCTAAGTGGCATTTTGAGTTTCAAAGTCTAATACACAATCAACATTTAAAAAATCTCTCACAGTATTTCATTTCATCTCTACGTTGTATTTCTGTATCGAGCGTGAGTATTGTTCGTAGAAAATATAAATCTTTCTTAAAATATAATTAATTAAAAATCAGATACTTATTGTTAATAAAAACAGGGTTTATTGGCAGCGATAGCCTGATAAAAATTGAATTCAGCATATGTTTTAAAAATGTAGGAATAGGGGTTTTCCCTCATTCAAAAATCTTTTTAGGGCAGAATATACTGTGCATGTTGAATATATCCTCTATAAGAACGCTTGGAGTAAAAAATGACTGAACTAAGTAAAATACCTACACCAGATACTGCTGAAGATAATGCATTTTTTCCATCCCCTTATTCTTTAAGCCAGTACACCGCATCGAAAACAGATTATGACGGTACGACTTATCCCAACCCATATCGTGGCGACAAAAAAATTCTGATGATTGCAACGGATGAGCGCTATATCCTGATGCAGAACGGAAAATTCTTTTCTACAGGAAATCATCCAGTTGAAATGTTACTCCCAGTATTTCATTTAGACAATGCAGGCTTTGAGTTTGATATTGCAACGCTTTCAGGCAATCCTGCCAAGCTGGAAATGTGGGCGATGCCGAATGAAGATAAGGTAGTTTTAGATACCTATGCAAAGTATGCTGAAAAACTTAAAAAACCGCTAAAGCTTGATGATATTTTGGACGAGATCATTGCTGGAAACTCGCCATATGCAGGGGTTTTCATTCCCGGTGGTCATGGTGTACTCGCGAAAATTCCTGAAAGTAAAAGTGTAAAAAAAGTTTTAGAATGGGCGATAAACAACGATAAATATGTGATTACACTGTGTCATGGACCCGCAGCTTTACTTGCCGCAGCCGTCGATGAAAAACCAGAAAACTATATATTTAAAGATTATGAAATTTGTGTATTTCCTGACTTTTTAGATAAAGGCGCAAATATTGAAATTGGTTATATGCCGGGACCATTACAATGGTTGGTGGGTGAAAATCTCGATAAATTAGGCGTTAAAATCCTAAATAAAGGTATTACAGGGCAGGTCCATAAAGACCGAAAACTTCTGACTGGAGACAGTCCTTTGGCATCGCATAATTTAGGTAAGTTAGCCGCTGAAACATTATTGGCTGATCCTGAATTGGTATAAGCATCAATCAAGAGGTTGTTTCTATTTAGACGCAACTTTTTATCTCAATATTGGAGATCTAGAGGCGATTTGCTGCTGATCTTCAATATTTTTAGTTTTAAGCGTTCAGTTTAGTGAGAAGACGGCTTTATGAGACTTGCAAGCAATCAACTGGCTGATTTATTGTTTCAGACTGTTCACCAATTGAGACAAGCACGTGACCTCGAAAGTCTATTTAAAATTCTGGTGGGATTTG
The DNA here is from genome assembly GCF_009668065.1 of Acinetobacter sp. RIT698. Lineage (NCBI taxonomy): Bacteria > Pseudomonadati > Pseudomonadota > Gammaproteobacteria > Moraxellales > Moraxellaceae > Acinetobacter > Acinetobacter sp. RIT698. The sequence continues at coordinate 45,174 of NZ_WJYH01000031.1, read as the reverse complement.
CTGCTCAGCTAAATTTTGATCGGATTATTGTATGTAGTGTTTCACCTCAAAACCAACATGAATGGATTGATGAAGTTTTCTTTGTGCATGGTAACTGGGTTGATCGCAGCAATATCGAAGAGCGTGAAGTTTATTTACGCCGCTGCCCAATCACCAAGCATATTTTTGAATACGATGAAGCCTTTTTTTGGGCAAAGAGCTTGCATAAAAAAACTGCAAAAGAAACCTATCGGATTATCAAAAGCCCTCTGCATCTTGGTGAGGTCAATGGAATACAAGTGCCCGTATTTGGTCGAACAGGTTTAGAGGGTGCAATTTCATTTGCGGGTGAAATTTCGGATATGGGTGCTGATTTTAAACTCACAGTACAGATGGTTTGTAATATTGCCTTTGGTGAAATTTTACATAAACAAAAGCATAGAATTGCGCATAAAAAAATACTGACCAAACGTGAAAAAGAAGTTTTAAAATGGGCAGCAGTGGGTCAAAAGCATTTTGAGATTGCCGACATTTTAAAAATTTCAGAGAGAACTGTTGAAAATCATTTACGCAGTATAAGAAAGCGCTTAGGAGTAAAATCTACTGCTCAAGCAATTGCTTCTGCCATCATCAGTAGAGAAATTGAATTATAAAGCAGCCCAATGTTTGCGACTTTTAAACATTCAGGTTTAGCCAAAAGCGCAGCGATTCTTTTAAGAAGCATAGCGTGAGCATTGAGATTTTAAGCCCCCCTCAAAAAAAAGAAGAAAAGAAATAAAATAATAATGATCGCCAAATAAAAACCAGAAGGATTCTTTATTTGGCGTGTATGTGTAGAAAATTTGGTTAGTCTTCACTATGCCCAAATTGAAGTAATTAGATTTATCAATGCTTAAAAATAAATAAATTTTGAAATTTTATCAGCATACTCAACTACATTTTGAGAAATTTCACCTCTAAATAAATCTTCTGTATAGGTGCTCAATGGGCAGCTTACAGATAATACGGCAGCGATTTCTTGAGTTGCCTGACTATAAATAGGTGCAGCACTGGCAGCCATATCGGTGTTAAAGTGCCCCCAACTGATCATAAAATCCTGACTGCGGACATAGTTTAAACGTTCTAATAAACTCGCCAAATCACGTGGTGTACGATCAGAATAGACTTTCCAATCGGTAAAATGTTCATAACGCTTAACCACTTCAGCCTCGGAAAGGCGAGATAAAATTAATTGTCCAATTACGGTGGCATGGGCATGCCAACGTGTACCAATATGCACATTACTGGTAAATGAACCAATAGATTGGGCATTGCTGATAAAGACAATATCGGTGTCTTCTAAAATCGAAAGATGCACAGCAATTTTAATTTTATCGCGTAATTCACGCATGATGGGGCTAGCCAGATCAGTCAGCGATGATTTGGATAAGCTGTTAAAACCAAGTTCCATCACGTTGCTGTTCAGCGCATAAGTCTTTTGCGACATTTTTCTTAAATAACCACAAAACTCTAAAGTGTGGATTAAACGAAAAGCACTCGAACGGTTTACATCTAATTTTTCTGCGATTTCAGAAATGGTCATTTCCTGATGCTGTTGATCAAATAATTTTAAAATGGCTAAGCCACGCACCAAACCCGGTACTAAATAACGTTCATCATTATTGGGTTCAGCATTTTGCTCCAAGAGAGCATCATTTATTAAGTTCATTGCCAAGTTGCCCTGTGTTTATTTTGGAATTCCTGCACATGGAATACCACTATAGTAATCATCAATTTTTCTAATCTCAATGTTTATATATAAAACATTTTTTTGATTAAGAAACATCTAAAAATATAACTTTTTATTAATACATTGAAAAACATGAAAATATAGTATTTGACAAGCAAAATGATCAAAGCTTATGCTATTCATTATGTTTTAAATGCTAAATTAAGTTTTATATATAAAACAAATAAGGATGCAAAAATGAGTTGGATCTCAGTTTGTCAGCAAGATGACATTACCGAAGACGAGCCGAAAGCCATAGAAGTCGAGGGTAAGAAAATTGGTGTTTTTTTTATCGATGACAATTATTTTGCGATCGAGAATGTTTGCCCACATGCCTTTGCGTTACTAACAGAAGGTTTTATTGAAGATCAAACCGTGGAATGCCCATTACATGAGGCAATTTTTGATATTCAAACAGGTGAGCTAAAGAGTGGACCGGGATGTCGTGATTTGTGTACTTATCCCGTACGTGTTGAAGGGCAGGACGTTCAAATTCAACTATAAGTCTTATTTATAAGGATGGAATCTCATGAAAACATTTAATGAGAAGCTAGCGAACTGGATTCATGCCACGCCAGCGACCGAAGCAGGGATTAACAATATTCAAATACCGGGACAGCCAGAGCTTCTGGTTTGGCAAACACGTTATAAAGTGCCAACAGTCTATGAGCAGGATTTTGTTCAACATTTAATTCAAGCCTTTTCTTCAGGCGTAACAGAACTTACTGATTTAGTTCAATCTTTAAATCAACAAGGTTTTCGTTGCGAGTCTGGTGAACTTTGGACTTCTGAAACATTTTCTGAAGAAATGCAACGTTTAGGTTATTGATTCAAGGAAGAACAGTGATGAATGCAGCAGTAACAGTGACTCCGAGTGTTGAGGAGTATTTAGATTTAGGTTTACGTGATCAATGGCATCCTGTACTGGCTAGTTGGGAAGTCGCAGCCAATCCTGTGGGTATTACCCGTTTAGGTGAAAATATCGTGGTTTGGCGTGATGACCAAGGTCAGGTGCATGCTTTAGAAGATCGTTGTCCGCACCGTGGTGCACGTCTTTCTTTAGGCTGGAACTTAGGTAATCGCGTGGCATGTTGGTATCACGGTGTTGAAGTTCGCCATGATGGCAAGGTTGAAGATGTACCTGCAGTACATGAATGCCCAATGAAAGGCACAACCTGTGTGAAAAGCTACCCAGTGATTGAGCAACATGGTGCAATTTTCCTGTGGTTTGGCATTGATCCAAATGAAGTCGCTAAACCACTTGATTTTCCTGAGCAATTGGCGAGTGGGGAGTGGAGTTCATTCCTATGCCAAGCAGATTGGAAGGTCAATCATCAATATGCGATTGATAATGTAATGGATCCAATGCATGGCACCTATTTGCATTGTACCTCGCACTCAATGGCGGACGGTGAGCGTACTGCAGAAATGAAACACCGCTCAACTGAAAATGGTTTTGTCTTTGAAAAAGAAGGGCAAACAGGGGTCAATTTTGACTGGGTTGAATATGCCAATACTGGTGCAAGTTGGTTGCGTCTTTCGATTCCTTATCGTAAAGATTTTGGTCCAGGCGGTGAGTTTTGGATTGTGGGTTATGCCACACCGATTGATGCTCAAAATACCCGTGTTTTCTTCTGGCGTTGTCGTAAAGTTAGTGGTTGGCAGCGTAATGTCTGGCGTTTTCTTTACCGCAATCATTTAGAAAAATTGCATTGGGATGTCTTGGAACAAGATCGAATTATTTTAGAAAATCTTGCGCCAAACGCACGTCAACATGAATTCCTCTATCAACATGATGTCGGTTTATCGCGCTTACGCCGTTTAATGAAAAAAGAAGCGGAAAAGCAGTTAAAGAAAATTGCGAGCTTGAATAGCTCAAACCGTATTGAAATGCAGGAACAAGTTCATGGTTAATGTCGCATTGTTGCAGGGCAAGAAAGTCTTTGTTACAGGCGCAGCAAGAGGCTTGGGACGAGACTTTGCACAGGCCATTGCCGAAGCAGGTGCTCAAGTGGTCATGGCGGATATCTTGACAGATCTTGTGCAACAAGAAGCAGCAGTATTGCAGGCACAGGGTCTACAGGTGACTGCGGTCACGATTGACTTGGCCAATGCTGATTCGATTCAACAGGCTGTTCAGCAAGCAGCTGAACATTTAGCTGGAATAGATGGTTTGGTGAATTGCGCTGCACTTGCGACCAATGTGGGTGGTAAAAGCTTGATGGATTATGACGCCGAGCTATGGGACCGGGTCATGAACATCAATGTCAAAGGGACGTGGTTGGTCACTAAAGCATGTGTGCCATATCTCAAGCAGTCCGATGCAGGCAAGGTAATTAATGTGGCATCGGATACGGCTTTATGGGGCGCACCTAACTTGATGGCTTATGTTGCAAGTAAAGGTGCTTTGCTGGCAATGACCCGTTCGATGGCAAGAGAGTTAGGGTCATTTAATATTTGTATCAATACGCTTTCTCCAGGATTGACGCTGGTTGAAGCAACAGAATATGTACCGCAAGATCGTCATGATTTATATGTAAATGGTCGTGCGATTCAACGTCAGCAGTTACCACAGGATCTGAACGGAACAGCACTTTATTTACTTTCGGATTTGTCCTCATTTGTGACTGGACAGAATATTCCCGTAAATGGTGGTTTTGTCTTTAATTAAGGAATTGTTTCATGATTACAGGGATTGAGATTTTAAAGTTTGGCGTTGAGGATCGGGCTGCTTCAAATAAATTTTTGGCAGATTTTGGTTTAAAGCCAAGCCAATCAGATATTGAGGGTACGGATCTTTATCAAACCCAGAACGGTAGTAAAATTTATTTATTTGATTGTGATGATCCGCGTCTACCACAGGCCATCGAGCCAGGTTCAACCTTACGTGAAGTGACTTGGGGCTTGGATGATGCAGCACAGGATTTGGCTGATTTAGCGACTCGCCTGAAAGATGTAGATGGTTATCAAGCCACGGCTGACATGCTGCAATGCTTAGACCCAAATGGGATGACCATTCGCTTTCAAGCCAGCTTTACCCAAGAGCTACCTGCGTTAAAAACAGAAGGGATTAATCAATACGGCAGTATCACTCGTGTCAATGCAGCCAGTCCAGTGTATGAAAAAGGGCAACCTGTTGCGATTGGACATGTGGTGTTCTTTACCCCAGATTTAGAAAAAACAGAATCTTTCTATATCGAAAAGCTCGGTTTCTTCTTATCGGATGCTTATCGTAATCGTGGTGCTTTTTTACGTTGTCGTGGCAAAGGCTATCACCATGATTTGTTTTTGCTTTCGGTACCCAATAAACCTGCTGGACTCAATCATGTGGCCTTTGTGGTGCGTGATATTCATGAAGTGATTGGCGGTGGCTTAAACATGAACCGTTCTGAATGGTCTACTTTTATTGGTCCGGGTCGTCATCCAATTTCTTCGGCTTACTTCTGGTATGTCAACTCACCTTTGGGTGGTGCATTTGAATACTACACCAATGATGATTATTTGACGGAAGAATGGCAACCACGTGTTGAAGAACATTGTTTAGAACTCTTTACTGAGTGGGCGGTTGAAGGTGGTTTAGATGACCATACTCGTCGCCAAGTCAAACCTGTATAAGCAGTTGGAACAGGGAGATTAAGCTATGCAAAGAATTGTCATTGTTGGCGCAGGACAAGCTGCGGGTTGGGCAGTAAGCACACTCCGTCAACATGGATTTCTAGGTGAAATTCATGTGGTATCTAATGAGGAACGGGTATTTTACGAACGCCCACCCCTGTCAAAACAAGTCCTCTCCAAAGAAGCCAGTTATGACAGTTTGCATCTGTTCTCTGCTGAACAGATGCAAGATTTTAACATTGAGTGGCACAAACCCGCTGTGGCAACACAAGTGGATCGCCAACAAAAACATGTGGTTTTAGAAAGCGGTCAAGTTTTGCCTTATGACAAATTATTGATTGCAACAGGAAGCCGAGCACGTGTGCCAGTGAATACATGGCAGTTTATTCCCAATGTAGTGACTTTACGTAATGTACAAGACTGTGAACGTTTAGCCGAAATCTTACAACATACGCAAAAGTTAGCAGTAATTGGTGGTGGTTGGATCGGCTTAGAAATTGCAGCAACGGCACGGAAACAAGGCAAACAAGTGCATGTTTTTGAATACGGTGATCGACTTTGTGCACGTAGTGTTAGTCCGGATGTATCTGAATTTTTGCAAAATATGCATCAACAACAAGGTACTCAGATCCATTTAAATAGTAAAAATGTGCATTTGATTGAAGCAGGTCAACAGCAAGTTGAAGTGGTGAATCATCCAAATGCCAGTGAACTGTTTGATTGTGTGGTGGTGGGTGCGGGTGCAGATATTGCCAAAGAGCTGGGTGTGAGTGCGGGTTTAGACGTTAAGGATGGCATTGTTGTCAATGGTTTTGGACAAACTTCAGACCAAGACATTTATGCCGCAGGTGATGTGGCGATACATCCAAGTTTGGGCTATTGCATTCAGTCTTGGGCCAATGCGCAAAATCAAGCCATTGCCACGGCAAAGTCAATGTTAGGTATGGATACGGAATATCTGGATATTCCTTGGTTATGGTCAGACCAGTATCACTACAATATTCAGATTTTAGGGACTTACCAACCTGAAAAAACCAAGCAGATTGTGCTACGTCAAAACGCAGCAGATCAGTGCAGTTATCTTTATCTGGATGAGCAAAACTGTTTGATCAACATGATTGCGATCAATGACTCAAAACTGGTCAAACTGGCAAAGCGCTGGATGCAATCCAATACCGTGTTAGACCCCAAATTATTAGCAGACCCTGAATTTAATGTAATGAAATTAAAACCGTAAACATTAAATCCGGTTCATGACTCAATCGAAGGAATGAAATATGAGTAATGAAGAGAAAAGTGGATTGAAGCATTGGGTTCCTGCTTTTGTCCTGATGATCTGTGTCGTTCTGGCATTTTTCGACAAAATTAGTATCGCAGTCTTATTTGCGGACCCGCACTTTCAGGGCGCGATGGGGATTGCCCAAGACAAAGCAAAGCTTGGATGGTTAATGACCAGCTTTTTATTGGCTTATGGTTTTTCCTCTGTGTTTTTAAGCTTCTTAGGCGATATTTTTAGCCCTAAAAAAATGCTGTTTTGGAGCGTCTTATCTTGGGGGATACTCATGTTCTGTATGGGTTTTACCACCAACTATACAGGGATGTTGATTCTCCGCGTTCTGCTTGGATTAGCTGAAGGCCCATTATTTGCCTTGGCTTATACCATCGTGAAACAAACCTATACAGATCGTCAGCAAGCACGTGCTTCCACCATGTTTTTGTTGGGTACACCGATCGGTGCCTTCTTGGGTTTTCCAATTACCGCGGCTGTTCTCGCAAACCATGATTGGCATACCACCTTCTTTGTGATGGCTGGTTTAACTGTAATTGCACTAATTGCGATTGTGTTTGGCTTACGTAATTTACAACTCAAGAAAACCATTGAGCTGGAATCGACCAGTAAACGTGTCAATTTTAAAGGGCATATCCATAACACCAAAGTGCTATTACAGAACGGTTCATTTTGGTTGGTGTGTATTTTTAATATTGCACTGATGACTTATCTGTGGGGATTAAACAGTTGGGTTCCATCCTACCTGATTCAAGACAAGGGCTTTAACCTTAAAGAGTTTGGTATTTATTCAAGTTTCCCATTTATCGCCATGTTGATTGGTGAAGTGATTGGTGCATTTCTTTCTGACAAGTTAGGTCGTCGTGCCATTCAAGTTTTTAGTGGCTTATTGGTGGCCGGCATCTTTATGTATGTCATGGTCATTATGACAGATCCAATTTTAGTGATTGTTGCAATGTCTCTCAGCGCAATGGCTTGGGGCTTTGGTGTCGCAGCAATATTTGCACTACTTGCTCGTGTGACCACTGCTGATGTGGGCGCGACAGCGGGTGGGATTTTTAATGGACTGGGTAATTTTGCCAGTGCAATTGCACCCGTTCTGATCGGTTACATCGTGATGCAAACCCACAGTTTTAATTTAGGAATTACCTTCTTAGCAGCAGTTGCTGTGATTGGATCGTTCTTCTTGGTTCCTTTACTAAAACGTTATTAATTCAAGATATCTAGGAGTTAAAACATGACTACTCAACAATTCGAATCATGGTCACAGCCTGAAGGTACAAGCTTACAAGATTGGTTAAATACCCGTATCGCACGTTTTGAAACACGTAAATATGATTTTGATGCCTTGAAGTTCCAAGCGGACTATGACCCCAAATATCGCCGTGCCCAAATGCGTTATATGGGCACAGGTGCAACAGGCGTAGTCAATGATGGCAACACCGTTCCAGCAGAAAACTTCACTTTTTCAACCATGGTTTTACCTCCGCAGTGCGAAGGGCCTTTGCATATTCATCATGATGTTGAGGAAGTATTTTTTATGTTGCGTGGTGAGATTGACCTATTTATCGAACATAACGGCGAAAAATTTCAAACCAAACTTAAAGAGCGTGATCTGATTTCAATTCCACCTGGAATTTACCGTGGCTTGTTTAATCCGGGTCAGGAAGATGCCTTGATGTGTGTGATGTTAGGTGCGGGTAAACCGACTATTCCGAACTATCCACCAGAACATCCATTGTCGCAAATCAAACGTTGATTGAATCGACAAAGCCCAGCTCTACAGCAAAGGAATCCAGCCATGACATTGCTTGATCGATTAGCCAAATATCCAGTCAAAACCATTGTAGTGGATGGTCAAGTACACGCCTATCGTGAGGCGGGTCAAGGCCAGCCATTGATTTTGCTACATGGGATTAGTTCGGGTTCTGCTTCATGGATCAACCAGCTCGATGTACTGCGTCAGTCTTTTCGTGTGATTGCTTGGGATGCACCGGGTTATGGCTTATCAGAAGGTTTAAATACAGCGCAACCGAATGCAGAAGATTATGCACAACGTTTGTTGGGTTTAATCGATGCTTTGGCAATTTCGCAAGCCATTCTGGTTGGTCATTCTCTTGGGGCTTTACAGGCCAGTGCTTTTGCTCATCTTTATCCTGAACGTGTACAGACTTTGCTGATTGCCAATGTGGCACAAGGTTATCAACGTTCAGATGAGGAAAGCAAATCACAGGTTTATCAAAAACGACCAATGCTGTTGAAAAGCTTAGGTCATGCAGGCATGGCAGCAAGTCGTGGACCGCATTTAATTTATAAACAAGATGCTCAAGCTTTGGCTTTGGTCACAGCGGTGATGCAGGATTTGACCCTAGACGGTTTTACCCATGCATCGTATTTGTTGGCCTATGACGAAATTAGAAATTATTTAACAGATATTCGTGTTCCTTGCGTCGTGATTGCAGGCGATCAGGACCAAATTACACCTGCACAAGGTATTCAAGACCTTGCCGCAGAAATGCAATTGAGCCGATGTCATCTGATTACAGATGCAGGTCATCTGAGTTATGTCGATCAACCACAACAGTTTAACGACATTATTTTATCGGCACGTTAAGACTCAAACGAGAGAAAAATATGAGCTTCCAAGTTGAAGGAAAAGTAGCAGTAGTAACAGGTGGCTCGTCAGGCATTGGTTTGGCTGCTGTCGAAATTTTAGTTGCAGAAGGTGCCAAAGTGGCATGGTGTGGTCGGGATGAACAGCGTCTAGCAGAATCAAAAAATTATATTTTGGAAAAGTATCCGCAAGCCCATATTTTTACTCAAGCCTGCAATGTTTTAGACAAACAAGATGTAAAACACTTTGCACAACAGGTCAATCAAAATTTAGGCAATGTCGACATGTTGATCAATAACGCAGGTCAAGGGCGTGTATCCAATTTTGAAGACACCCAAGATGAAGATTGGATGAAAGAAATTGAATTGAAGTATTTCAGTGTCTTGCATCCTGTTCGTGCATTTTTAGATGATTTAAAACAGTCGGCGTGTGGATCAATCACCAATGTCAATTCCTTACTGGCCTTGCAACCTGAACCACACATGATCGCGACTTCATCGGCACGTGCCGCTTTGCTGAATTTAACTCATTCCTTAGCACATGAATTTAGCCAATATGGGATTCGGGTGAATTCAATTTTATTGGGCATGGTGGAGTCAGCACAGTGGAAACGCCGTTTTGAAACACGTTCAGATAGCCAAGCGTCATGGGAACAGTGGACAGGCAATATTGCAAAAAACCGTGGTATTCCAATGCAACGTCTAGGTAAACCTGAAGAACCAGCACACGCTTTGGTGTTCTTGGCTTCACCATTGGCATCCTATACCACTGGTTCAGCCTTGGATGTCTCTGGTGGATTTAACAAACATTTATAAGGTGTGCCCATGAAACAGTTGATGATGATTGGTTTCGGTGCAATGGCAGCAGAAGTGTACGCACATATGCCACAAGATTTACAGCTTAAATGGATTGTGGTGCCTGCACGCAGTGTTGAAAAAGTACAGGCACAAGTATCCGCTCAGGTACAGGTAATTAGTTCGATTGATCAATGCCTTGGCACGCCTGATTATGTAATCGAAGTTGCAGGCCAAGCGGCGGTAAAAGAACATGCCCAAAAGGTGTTAGAGAAAGGTTGGACCATTGGTCTGATTTCAGTGGGAACCTTAGCCGATAGCGAATTTTTCTCTCAACTGAAACAGACTGCGGAACAACACGATGCCCATCTACATCTTTTAGCGGGTGCGATTGCGGGGATCGATGGTATCTCTGCGGCAAAAGAAGGTGGTTTGGAAAAGGTCACCTATAAAGGCTGTAAAAGTCCCAAGAGTTGGCGTGGCAGTTATGCTGAACAATTGGTTGATCTCGATCAGGTCAGTGAAGCTATGGTTTTTTTTCGTGGTACAGCCAGAGAAGCAGCACTGAAGTTTCCAGCCAATGCCAATGTTGCAGCAACCATAGCACTCGCAGGTTTAGGCATGGATGAAACCATGGTTGAGCTTACGGTTGATCCAAAAACCAATAAGAACAAGCACACCATTGTGGCAGAAGGCGTGTTTGGTGAAATGACCATTGAATTGGTGGGTGTGCCTTTGGCAAGCAATCCCAAAACCTCAACTTTGGCTGCGCTTAGCGTGATTCGTGCATGTCGCAATAGCGTTGAAGCAATTCAGATTTAAAAGGATTTGATCATGGTAAAGGAAATTTATATCGCAGGTGAATGGCGATTAGGTAAAGGCAATACGATTCAAAGTCTGTTTCCAGCAGATCAATCTGTAAATGCTGAAATTTCTACAGCGAGTTTAGATGATGTCAATGAAGCAATTGAAAAAGCAGATTTGGCATGGCGACAAGCAGGCTGGCGCAATAGCATGCCACATGAACGTGCGCGTATTTTGTATAAAGTGGCAGAGATTATTGAAGCGCGTGTAGATGAGCTTGCAAAATTACAAACCCGTGATAATGGTAAGCCACTGGCTGAAACACGTGGTTTAGTGATGAGTGCAGCCGCGACAGCACGCTATGTTGCCGCAGCATGTGAAACGCTGAATGATGAACTCACCACACAACGTGCGGCTGACTTTATGACCATGAGTGTGCATGAACCTGTCGGTGTGGTGGCCGCGATTACACCGTGGAATTCACCGATTGCCAGTGAAGTTCAAAAACTTGCCCCTGCGATTGCTGCTGGAAATGCGGTGATTCTTAAACCGGCAGAGGCAACGTCTTTAATTGCCTTGGAACTCGCCAAAATCTTTGAACAAGCAGGACTGCCAAAAGGCTTACTCAGTGTTTTAGTGGGGCGTGGTTCTGTAATTGGTGATGCCATCGTAAAGCATCCTTTGGTCCGCAAAATTTCATTTACTGGCGGAACCACTACAGGGCGTCATTTGGCTCATCTTGCCGCAGATAAATTGATTACCACCTCATTAGAGCTTGGTGGAAAATCCCCTACGATTGTTATGCCTGATGCAGATATTGAATTGGCTGCTAAAGGTGTGGCTTATGGGATCTTTAGTTCCGCAGGACAAGCCTGTATTGCAGGTTCACGACTCTTCGTGCATCACAGTATTTACGATCAGTTCCTTAAGCGTTTGGTTGAAATTACCAAAGCATTACGAGTGGGACATCCAGAAACAGCGGGTGTACATTTGGGCTCTTTAATTAATCCAAAGCATTTGGCTTCTGTCGATGCCTATGTGCAATTGGCCAAGCAAGAAGGTGGTCAAGTTGTAGTGGGTGGTCAAGCGCTGACGGATGGTGATTTGGCGAAAGGAAGTTATTACTTACCGACCATCATCACGGGCTTAAATAATACTGCACAAACCTGTCAAGAAGAGATTTTTGGTCCGGTCTTGGTGGTGATGAAGTATCACGATGAAGCTGATTTAATCACCCAAGCCAACGACAGTTGTTTTGGGCTTGCAGCAGGAATCTGGACTGAAAACTACCGTAAAGCTTGGCAAATTGCACGTGCTTTGGAAGTCGGTACAGTCTGGATTAATACCTATAAAAAATTCTCTATTTCGGCACCGTTTGGTGGCTTTAAAGAAAGTGGTATCGGGCGTGAAAAAGGGCGTTTAGGTATTTTGTCTTATATGCAGCAAAAAAGTATTTATATGGGATTAAGCGAACAGCCAAATCCTTGGTGTGAATAATAAATTCATGGAATGAAAAAGTTTTCGAGGAATAAACAATGACAGAACGTGTAAATGTAGGCGAAGCAATCGCGCGTGTTTTAGAAGCACACCAAGTGGAAAGTATCTATGGGGTGATTTCAATTCATAACCTACCAATTGCAGATGCCGTAGGGCGTCGTGAAAAAATTCGTTTTGTGGCAGCGCGTGGCGAAGCAGGTGCAGTCACGATGGCAGATGGTCACTCACGCTTTAAAGGTTTAGGGGTTGCTTTGACCAGTACCGGTGCAGGGGCAGGCAATGCAGTAGGTTCATTGATTGAAGCGATGAATGCTGGGAGTCCTGTGTTGCATTTAACTGGGCAAGTTGAACGTGAATATCTTGATCGTGATGCTAGCTTTATCCATGAAACCAAAGATCAACTGACCTTCTTACGTGCTTCAAGCAAAGCTGCATTTCGTATTACCAGCCCAGACAATGCAGTGGGTGTAATTCGTGAAGCAATTCGTGTTGCAACCACAGTACCGATGGGGCCTGTAAGCGTTGAGCTCCCGATTGATGTGCAAGCTGCAGAAATTGACTTGCCATTGAATTTAGGTCCTGTCAAAGCGCTTGAATTACCGCAGGCTGAGCAAGTTGAAATTGATTTAATTGTTGAAGAAGTTAAAAAAGCCAAACGCCCCATCTTTTGGATTGGTGGTGGCACGTTAAATAGTGTTGATGAGGTGAAAGCCATTGCAGATCTTGGGATTCCTGTTGTTTCTTCGACCCATGCCCGTGGTGTGTTAGCAGATGAGCATCCACGCAGTTTAGGTGCATTCCATAACTCAGCAGGGGTTGAGCAACTGTTAAAACAGGCTGACTTATTGGTGGTGGTGGGCTCGCGTTTACGCAGCAATGAAACCAAAACCTATTCGGTACAGTTCCCTGATAATCTGATTCAGATTGATGCCAATCCAGTGGCGCAGCAACGTAATTATAAAGTTCGTAACTTCATTTGTGCTGATGCCAAAGATGTATTACAACGTGTGCTCACAGGGCTAAGCGGTATCTCAAAAGTTGATGCAGATTATGATGCAGCGGTTGTTGCAGCAAAACAGTCCGCTATTGAGGCACTGCGTACTCAGCTGGATCAATATGCACTGATCTGTGATCACTTACGTGCGGCACTGCCACAAGACGGTATCTTTGTACGTGACATTACCATGTCAGGCAGTACTTGGGGCAGCCGACTATTTCCAGTACAAGCACCGAATCAAAATATTCACTCACTTGCTGGGGCAATTGGTCTTGGTTTAGCCACGGCAATTGGCGCTTCTATTGCCAATCCAGATAAAAAAGTGATTGGTCTCGTGGGCGATGGTGGTTTGATGCTCGGTATCGGTGAGATTGCCACCATGGCACAAGAAAATACCAACATGGTGCTGATGATCATGAACGATGGCGGTTATGGCGTAATGCGTGGTATTCAAAAGAATTACTTTGGTGGGCGTCAATATTTCAACGAATTGCATACCCCAGATTATAAAGTCTTAGGGGAAGCAATGGGAGTGAAAAGCTGGAAAGTGGGCAGTGCAGATGAGTTTAAAAGCGTGATTCAACAAGCAGTCGATTTTCAAGGGCCAAGTGTGATCGAATTGGATATGAATTCGATTGGACCACTGAACTTTGCAGGACCGCCGCAGAAAAAACTCTATTAAACCCAGTTGAACATTCGATGTTGGCATCGGATGTTCAGTAAATTCACCAGCAAATTTTTTTGCTCAAAATACAATAAAAACTATGTTTTATAGGTAAAACAAAAGTCCAACAGGATCGTTGGAACACAAGGGAAGGAAGCAATTATGAAAAAGACAGCTATCGCGATACTACTTGCAGCATTGTATTTGGGTACCACATCCAATGTTTTGGCGCAAAGCTCAGCATTAGAATGGAAAAGTGAAGATGAGACGGACTCTATAAAATTGGGTGGCGTGGTGCGATTAAACCAACGCTATGAAAATTGGGAAGGACCTAATGATGGCTTTGGCAAACTCTATTTTGATATTTTTAGAGTCGATGTCAAAGGTAAATTTGACGATGCCTATTTTAATGCAAGCTACTTGTTTCAAGACCAAGAGAAACGCTCGATCGAAAAAGCCTACGTGGGCTATAATTTAGATCAACAGAATAGTTTAGAAGCCGGCTTTGTATATAAACCTTTTGCGATTTATCCTTATCCGCAAAATGGTTGGACTTACCATATCCCATTCTTTTTGGGCTATGGCAATAACATTGCGCCAGGTTTGAACTGGAATTTTCATAATCAGGACTGGGATGTAAAACTGGGCTATTACCCAGAAATGCTGGCAACCAATCTGCGCTATTCGCCCGAAATTGCCACTTATGATGACCTAGCCGACAATGCATTTCCAAGTCAAAAAGCTTATCAAAATGAAAAGCGCCATCAATTCAATACGCGGATTGTGCGCAAGTTAGACACCAAGGTGGGTAAGCAGGAAGTCGGGGTATCGGGGGCAATTGCGCAATTGCATAATAAAACCACCGATAAAAATGGCCAATATTACGCAGTGGGTGTGCATAGCGATAACAATTACAAACGCTTTAATTTACAAAGCTCTGTGATTTATTATCAATATGATGCAAAGAACCCTGACGGGGTCAATAATGATATGACTTTAATGGGGAATAATGGATTTACCCCTGCTTATTTTATTGCCTCTGAAGCGACAGTTGCCAGTTTAAATCTTGCCTATACCTTACCTATGCAAAATATGGGCAAACTCAAAGCGATCCGTTTCTACAATGATTATAGTTATATGGATAAGAAACGTGATGATTGGTCGGATTCTCAAATGAATACCACTGGGATGATGTTTATTGCGTCACCCTTTATGGTGTGGGCAGATTATACTTGGGGGAAAAATGCCAATATTATTGGTGGTGCAATGAATTCAACCGGTTTTAGCTCGACCGTTTCACCCTATAGTGACCAATGGTTGTATCGTATCAATTTAAACCTTGGATTTAGTTTTTAGAAAGCTGATTTGGGAATTGATTTGTTTGTTATGCCGATATTTACTGTGGCAATAACCGCTTTGTTGCACTTAGATTTAAACTCCGCTGGATGACATTTACTTATTATTTGAGTATTTGTCAAATGAGAATCTGTCAAAGCAGCGGATCGGCTATGTATGCAACAAAGCATGTTTATCGGATCAATTTTATAACTTCACAAGCGCATACGACGATCGGTTACGCTTGTTTTGCTAAGGCCATCAACGACTTCAATTGCTGAACTTCCAGTGGGGTGGCATGTTGTAATGGCTTTCTTGGTTCACCTACAGAAAAACCTAATTCATTTAAACCTGCTTTGACTGTTTTCGGTAGGCCGCCTTGTACAATAAAGCGCAACAAAGGCAATTGACGATAAAACAAGGCTTTGGCGTGGTCTAAATCACCATCTTTGACTGCCTGATATAACTGACTTGGTAGCTGACCGAGTAGATTTGGCGCCACAGTACACCAACCACTTGCCCCTGCACAAAATGCCTCAAGCGCTAAAGGATTACAGCCATTATAAAAGGGCAACTGTCCTTGAGATAATTCATGAAATTTATGCATGCGCTGAATATCACCCGTACTGTCTTTAACCATGCAAATATTCTCAATTTCTTGAAACATTTTCACGATCAATTCTGGTGACATATCTACGCCACTGGTTGCTGGGTTGTTATAGACCATGATCGGCAGTTTGGTCGATGCGGCAATTTGCTGATAATAATCATAGATTTCTTGATCATTGAGTTTCCAGTAAGATACTGGGATCACCATAATTAGATCAGCGCCAAGCTCCTCGGCTTTTTGGGCTTTTTGAATTGCCATCGCCGTTGTGAGTTCAGAAATTCCCAACATGACCGGGACACGGTGATTAACGACTTCGATACTTTTTTGTGCGACTTGTTGCCATTCTTGCCAAGATAAATAAGCACTTTCACCAGCACTGCCCAATGGCACAATCGCATTACATTGTTGTTCCAGCAGAGCATTTAATGTGATGGTCAGTGCATCCACATCGACAGTTTGTGTGTCTGGGTGAAATGGTGTGATTGGGTATGCAATAATGCCTTCTAATTTCATTTTCATTACTCCTCGATACAGTCCGCATGATTTTTTAAAGCTTTACGCGCATAGTAGGCAAAATTGACATTATTACGCTTGTTGGTAGAGACCCAGTCATGAGCTTCTTTTGCCAGTTCATGTGGGATCGGTTGAATTTGTCCAGCAGCCATTGCCAAAAGCTGAAGTCGGGCAGCGCGTTCAATTAAAATGGCTAAGTTGCAAGCCTCTTCAATGGTTTTACCTGCCACCAGCTGACCATGATGTGACAGCAGTACAGCGCGGTTTTTACCTAAGGCTTCTGAAATAAAAATACCTTCTTCATTGCCGACGGGGACTCCCGGCCACTCTTCCACAAAAGAACAGTCTTCATATAAAGCGCAGGTATCCATTTGTGCGATCGCTAAGGGCACACGGAGCATCGACAACGCTGCAATATGTGTTGGATGGGTATGGATAATGCAATTCACTTCAGGATGTTGTTTATAAATCCATGTATGAAAGCGATTTGCAGGATTTGCCATGCCTTGTTGATCAAGTGGCTTTAGATCTTCATCAACTTCCAATAAGTTTTGCGCGGTAATTTCATCAAAGCCGAGACCAAAACGCTGGGTGATAAAGCTATTGCCTTGCGTGGTACGACAAGTGATTTGTCCCGCTAAGCCAGCATCATGGCCGTGGTCAAATAAAATACGGCAGGTTAATGCCAACTTTTGTCGATCTGTGTAGTTTGAATCTTGAATAAATTGCTGCATATTTTGCTGCGCATTTTGCATCAATTGCTGTTTATCTAGTTGTGCCGTTTGCATAAATAAAACCTCTCGCTGAGTTGATTTTCACATCGCCTAAGTACAGAATAAAAATTCTGTGGATGGATTAAAATATCCAGTTTCTAAAACTTATATGGGCCAGAGAGTTATGCGTCAGCCTTGGAAAATTCGGCTACATTTAGAAGATCGTGAAGAAAAGACCCTCTTTTTAAAGTTGGCAAATCAGATTATTCAAGAGATTTTATCTGGCAGAATTACTCAGGCAACACGCTTGCCAGGTTCACGTACACTGGCGGATGAACTCGGGATTAACCGAAAAACCGTACAATCGGTATATGAAGATTTGGAGGCACAGGGTTGGCTGGTTTCAAAAGCTAGGCAAGGCACCTTTGTCTCTGAGAATTTACCGGACTTAAAAGCGCAGTCATCGTCTACACTTGATCAACCTAATTCCACACCCGTTTTACCAACTCAGGTCCTGATCAAAAATGATGGTGTGCCAGATAATCGGCTGATCCCGTATGAATTGTTTTCACGGGCTTATCGGCATGCATTGATTCAAGTAACACGCCATCAAACCATGGGATATGGAGATCCGCAGGGCAGTTTAGAACTTCGTCAAGCCTTATTAAAGATGTTGTCTATGGAGCGTTTTATACAGACCTCTATGGAAAACATTTGTGTGGTTCGAGGCAGTCAAATGGGGATTTTTCTAGCTGCGCGGGTTCTGGCTCAACATCAGTCTCAGCGTCATATTATTGTGGTAGAGCAATGGGCTTACCCACCTGCAGTGGAAACATTTCTGTCTAATCATTATCAAATTATTCGCGTGCGTTTGGATAAGCATGGTCTAGATACCAATCATTTAACTGAAATTTTGTCCAGCCATGCTGTTGCTGCGGTTTACACCACACCTCATCATCAATATCCAACGACAGTGACGATGTCTATGGATCGAAGATTAAAGCTGTTAGAGCTGTCTAAAGCCTTTGATTTTTATATTATTGAAGATGATTATGACCATGAGTTTCATTATGACAGCCGCCCCATTCCGCCGTTAATTAGCTTACCGGCAGCAGACAAAGTGATTCATATCGGCTCTTTGTCTAAAGTGTTTGCGCCCAGTTTAAGAATTGGTTATGTGGTGACCAATGTGCAAATTATTCAGGCGATGAAACAAGACATTTTGCTGATCGATAAACAGGGCAATGCGATTACTGAATTGGCAATGGCTGAACTGATGCAGCAGGGTGAAATTAAGCGGCATATCCGTAAAATGCGTAAGATTTATCAGCAACGTAGAGACTTTGCTGTGAGGGCTTTTCAGCAGACTTTTGAGGAGTGGGTTGAAATAGCCCCACCCGCAGGCGGCATGGCGTTGTGGGTAAAGTTTAAGTTACCTTTTCAACAGCAGTTTTTAACGGTTTTAAAACAATTACATATTGATTCTGAATATGATTTTGGTTCGGAATGGCATCATTCCGATCACAGTTTCTATATTCGTTTTGGTTTTGCAGCCCTGACCGAATTGGAAATCCGTCAAACTGTTGAAAAGTTGTATCAGGTTTTTGTGAGCTGATGATGCTCAAGAAACTTAGAAAGTATTTTGAATCTTGTTGAACTGACTTTAGAAGGGTTTAAGCAAAAACCAGAAGCATTGTGTTTCTGGTTTTTTATGGATTAATTTAACGCCATACGATATTCAATGACCCCTGGTTTTTCAGCGATCCAGTCATAGAGTTTTTGCGCAGTTTGATTGCTTTGTTGAGTATGCCAATACAAGCGCGCGCAGGGTTGAACAATCGCTTGCTGTTGTACATATTCAATCAGGCGCTTGCCTACATGTTGACCTCTTGCCTGTGGAGAAACATATAAGTCTTCTAGATAGCAAAAGTTGGTCTCGGCCCATGTCGAGCGATGGATCACGTAATGTACAAAGCCGAGAACATGCTCAGCTTGTTTAGCAACAGCACAATAGATCGGTTCTTGATCATCAAAAAAACGTTGCCAAGTGGTTTGCGTAACAGTATTGGATAAAACCACTTTGTAAAAGTCTTGATAAGCCAGCCAATACTCCACCCATTGTTTATAGTCTTGTTGTGCAACAGGCACAATTTGAACCACTAAATTTTCCACAGGTATTCTCCAGTCATCGGGAAAGAAAGAGGAGAAATGAGTTTAAGTGTGATTGTGGTATTGAAATAAGATACACTTTGAGTATTTTTAACAGTACCAGTTTTACTTATGGCGACAGCAGCATCGGCTTATTTCCCCCATTTGATCTTGCCTAAAGGGGTGATTAAAGAGGGGTTATATAGCGTTTTACGTGATGCAATTTTGGATGGTCGCCTGGCTTCTGGAACCAAACTGCCCTCTAGTCGTGTCTTGGCGGAAATGATGTCGATTTCTAGAAATTCAGTCTTGGCTGCAATGGATCGTTTACTGGATGAAGGCTATGTTGTGACTAAGCCGAGCTCTGGTACTTATGTCGCAGAGCTGATTCCTGACCAATTAATTTCTATACAAGAGATAGCGACAGAATCTGCATCTGACATCTGTCACAAGCTAAATATTAATCCGCATATCGCAAATTTATTACCTGCTTGGCAGAAACAAAATGTATCTGGGCAGGGTGAAAAAATATTTCATGTCGGCGTTGGTTGTACCGATTTATTTCCCCATTCACTTTGGGGTAAATTATTGGGACGTGCTTGGCGGCAGTCTCATCAGCAATTGGGTCAGTTTCATGATTGTCGTGGCTATTTGCCTTTACGTCAGGCTATTTGTGATTATGTTCGTTCTACGCGGGGGCTAAAATGCGATGTACAACAAATTTTGATTGTAAATGGTACCCAACAAGCGATTCACCTTGCAGCTTATGCATTATTACAACCTTTGGATCAGATCTGTTTAGATGAGCCTGGCTATGATGCCGCTTTAAATATTTTTCGGAGTTTTGGCATCCAAGTTCATCCTGTATCAAGTGATCACGAAGGGATGAAAATTGCTGAGATTATTCAGCATTATTCCAAAAGTAAATTCATCTATACCGCACCCTCTCATCAGTTCCCTTTAGGTGGAACACTCAGTTTAAGTCGACGATTGGCCCTATTGGAATGGGCAGCGAGTCAGCAAAAATGGATTTTTGAAGATGATTATAACAGTGAGTTTAGATATGGAACGCACCCAATTCAAGCCTTACAGGGCTTAGACCAACAGCAAAGAGTGATCTATTCGGGTACTTTTTCTAAAATGATGTTTCCTGAGTTTCGACTTGGATTTATGGTGGTTCCAGAATCGCTGATAGAAACATTGAGTCTGGCAAAATATTATACCGATACGCGGAGTGCTTATTTAGAACAAGCGGCTTTGGCTTTGTTTATCAAAGAGGGGCATTATGCACGCCATGTACGTAAAGTGCGTAAATCTTGCCAAGAACGTCAACAGGCATTAATTGCTGCGATTCAACAGTTTCTTGCAGATGTATTGACTGTTCAGCCAACCGACTCAGGGATTCATGTGATTTGTTGGCTAAAAGCCCCATGGACTGAGCAAAGCTTTATTGATCAGTGTCTTGCTATTAATCTGGCTGTTCAGCCTTTATCTCGCTACTGTCAACAGCCTTATGAAAAAGCTGCGGTATTGTTTGGCTATGCAGCGCATACTCCAGATGAGATTAGCATGAATATTCAGAAGCTGGCGCAACAGATCAAGCAGACCTAATACGGCTTCCTGTTTCATCTTCTATATTTCTTCATTTCCTACATATAAATCACTAGCTGGTTTAGCTGTACACGCATTGATGATAATTGTTGTACATCTGTTTATGTAATGTTATAACATAACAATAAATTACAATTCGGAATCCATGATGCGTCACCATACTTTAGCAATCGCTATTTCTTTACCGGTCTTTCCTGCATATGCGATTGAAAATAAACAGCTGACTGTACTTCCAGTGATTCGAGTAAATGCCGAAAATGATCCATTTATCAATCAAAGTATCATTGTAGAAAATAGAAATGCAGACAATAAAACTTTAGGTGATGCTTTAAAGCATCTTTCAGGGGTACAAAGCAGCGCTTTTGGTCCCAATTCAGGTGCGCCTGTGATTCGCAGTTTAAGTGGAAACCGGGTGCAGATTTTGGAAAATGGTCAGTCTATTTATGGAATGAATAGTATCAGCGGCAATATTAATATCCCTTTTGATCCTTTATTCACTCAATCTGTTACTGTCAATAAATCTTCAGACAGTGTGCGTTATGGTGGTAATGCCATTGGCGGAAGTGTGAATATTGATTCTGGTCTAATCGATACAGCGATGCCGAATAAAAGTTCTCAATTAGAGCTTGTAGCGAAAAAGGGCTGGAATGATTTTGATGCCAAAGGTTTTAAACTCAATCTCAATAACCAAAGTAACTTTTCTACCAATTTATTGTTTTCTAGCCAAGATATGTCAGCTTATAAAATTCCGGGAGAGGGTAAAGCGAGCGTATGTAATAGTGGTGTATTTCCAGCGACGGGTGGGGTAAATACAGCATTGGCCGATGCTTGCCAAAAAGAAGCACGCATTCAAAAAAATTATAACACTGCATCACAGCCTTATATTGACCAATTTATGACGGAAAATCCCGATTGGGCAGATGGTTCATTTTCCTTCTATACAGATAAACCTACCTCAGTTTGGAGTGGAAAAACCTATACCAATCCAGTAAACCCTAAATATGTACCCAATACCCAGCAATATACTGAAAACAAAATTAATAAAGATGTCACACCCAACTATAAGAACAAGCTGGGCAATAGCTATTTAGACAATCAACACTTTGCGATTGGAAGCACTTATTTTCTCAACAATGGACGTATTGGGCTCAGTGCTGATTCAAAAAAAAGTGAATATGGGGTACCCGGATTTTCTCTTGAAAATAAATCTTTTCAATCTACCAGTGACAGCATACCAGTCGGGGTGAAAACAGATCAGCGAAGATATGCCTTAGACAGCGAGTTTAATTTTAGCCCGTTGTTATTGAAACAAATACAATTTGATGTGAGTAAGAGTGTCAATACATCAGGGGAATATTTAGGATCAAAAATGGCCAATAACTATAAATTTGATACCCAACAGGCTGAATTATTACTGAAGCATAGACCTGTTGAATTTTGGAATGGTTTTATTGGCTTTAATCAGATTGATCGTAAAGTGGTAGGGCATGGAAATTTACGTTATTTACCGAATATCAATACGCAAACACAAGCTATGTTTATCAAGGAAAAATTAGACTTTGATTGGCTAGAACTCGATGCTGGTTATCGTAACGAAAAGGTTGAACATAAAATTCAAAAAAGTGATTTTGTACCATCCAGAAATTCACCGAATACAAAACTCACCGATACAAAATTTAATCTTGAAAGCTACAGTTTCGGTTCATACCTAAAATATAATGATCTATTGGGTTTAAAGTTGCGTTATTCAGTGTCAGATAGAGCGCCTGAAATTAATGAACTTTATGCCAGCCATCCACATTATTCAATTATGTTACAAGAAGAAGGTAACCAAAAACTCAAAGAAGAAAAATCCAAAAATCTTGAGTTAACAGGTCTGTTCAATTATAAAAATTTTAATTTTGAAGCGACTGTATATAAGATGAAATATGACAAGTATTTGTATTTGACCCATTCAGGGGCACAAATGCGTAATCGCTTGCCACTTAAATATTGGACCCAGACAGATGCTGAAATTACTGGATTTGAAATTGATTTAAAACAAAAGTTTGAACTCAATCAGTATGGCAATCTTTTGATCTCTGCTTTTGCTGACTTGGTGAAAAATAAAAACCTTAATCCAAACAAAACCAGTTTGGCAAATGATGGAAATTACTTACCCAACATGCCAACGAACCGTTATGGGCTAAACCTTGAATGGAATAAAAATGATTGGTCAGCACGCTTATCCAATATTTACTATGATCAAGCTCAGTATTTAGGCAAAAATGTATCTAAAGAAATTCCATTGCCGTCTTATAACTTGCTGGATCTACAAATTCAGAAACACTTCAAATTACAAAATGCCAATTTTGATGTTTTCCTCAATGGATCTAATTTGTTAAATGAAGATGCACGACCACAGAACTCGCCATTAAAATACATTGCACCACTTCCTGGGCGTGGGGTACAGCTGGGTATAAGTATGAAAATTTAATCGCTTAACTTTTGTTGGTTAAGTTTTTATATGTTGGGTCTTAACTTAAGATTTATTATCGGGGTCAATAAGTTGCTGTTGTTGAGAAGACTTCAAGCAACGTGTTGGCCCCTTTTATTTTGATAGATTGAGAATGAAAAATTGATGTCAACAGACCCTAAAATTAATTTAAAAAATAGCTGTTAAAAATAGTCTATTCGATTTAATCATTACAGTTTGATTTATTGCAGCATCAATTTTTTAACATGCAATGGCTGCTTCACGTTCAAAAATAGATTCAACACTTTCAAATGCCAAATGACAAGCATGGTTTTGATATTGTCGAGCATAACTGTTTACGGCACTTTCAAGCACTTGTAAAAAATCATTATAATTCTGTTCAAAGTCTAATAAGTCGAGTAAGTCTGATTTTTTGCTGTTATGGCAGTTATATTTTTGAATAAAATCAAGCATTAATTTTTGAATAGGGGCATGGGTAAAATAAATTAAATAAGTTGCTGCCGAACCACAATGCAAACAACCTTGTTCAAGATAAATTTCTTCACTGTTTAACCAGCAGCATTGTAAGGTAAAAAATGCTCGAATCGCTTCAGTCGCTAAAGTAGGCTGTTCCAAAGTGTTCACCAATTTCTCAGATAATGAAATTGATAATCATTATCAATTAAATTTTGCAAAAAGTCTATGTGATAATTGGTAAATTTTTTAAGTGTTGCTGTGAAATAACGGTACAAATTGATGTTTTTTAATGAGATGGTTTTAAAATAATGAAATTAATTGTTATATTATATCATAACGTTTAATTTATTGTTTTTTCTATGTCTATTCCTTCGCAACGCTTACAAGCGATTGATGCATTACGAGGCTTGGTGATTTTGATTATGATGGTTGATCATGTCAGAGAAACTTTTTACCTCCATCATCAAGTTCCAGATCCAATGCTGATTCCAGGCACAGAAACGTCACTTTTCTTTAGCCGAATATTGGCCCATTTATGCGCTCCAGTATTTATTGTTTTGACAGGCTTATCCGCCTATCTCTATCAAGCTAAAAATAATAGTCTAGTGATGACACGTGAGTTTTTGATTAAACGCGGGTTATTTCTGATCTTTCTTGAGTTGGTGGTGATCAATTTTGCATGGACTGGCAAGTTCCCACCTGATGTGATTTATCTACAAGTGATTTGGGCGATTGGTTTAAGTATGCTGGCGTTGGCGGCTTTAATTGGATTGCCAAAAAAATTATTATGGATAATCAGCATCGTGATTATTTTTGGGCACAATGTGCTTGATCAAGTGTCTTTTGAAAATGTACCTTTCATACAGAATTTATGGTTCATTATGCATGAACGGGGCTGGATTGAGTTTGGCAATCTGATTCGTATTCGAACCTCTTATCCTGTTTTACCTTGGATTGGTGTGATTACTTTAGGATATTGTATTGGTTCAAGTGTTTTTGCTTCATCTCAACAAAACCAATCTAGAAATACAAAATTACTCATTTTTGGTTTTTCCAGTATTGCTTTATTTTTGCTTTTAAGAGCGATCAATGTATATGGAGATCATGCTTGGACGGTCATGCCGACATGGACTGAAACATTCATGAGTTTTATGAATCTAACCAAATATCCACCATCTTTATTTTTCATTTTATGGAACGTTGGTGTTGGACTGGTTCTTTTGGTCTGTCTGCAAAAAATCGAAACAAAACCTTGGATCAAACCCTTGATCATATTTGGTTCTGTACCAATGTTTTTTTATATTGTTCACTTATATGTTTTAAAGGCTTTATATTTGCTCGTGGTTGCCTTTTTGGGGAAAAATCATGGAGATTATTTTGGTGTCGATTCGGTGTCTACATTGTGGTGGATTGCGATTATTCTCAGCATAATTTTATATCCTTTAATGGTTAAATTTTCTGATTACAAACATAAAAACAAACATATCGCTATTCTTAAATACTTATAAGATAAGTTAAGTATTGTTTTAATTTAAAAGCATATCTAGCAGCTAAAATAGTGATGTCCAGTAATGATGGATATCACTATTTTTTTAATATTTTTGAATGCTTAACCTAGTGCTGAACAGCCTAAAGACGACTTGGGCTGTATTAAAGCTATTTCATCTTCAATATTTTAATTTATTTTTCACCTTTTATTTATAGCCTGTCTTTATCGAGATGTCTTTATAGGAATGATACTGTCATTTAAGGACAACCTTGAGCCAAAGCATATTCACTTGATTGACAAGATCAGCATGGATCATTATTTTGATTTTATTAGTTCCTTTTTGGAACTTGTTATTTTGAGATAAATTCTTGAGGTGAACCATGTCTATATCAGCGGTGAAAGAAAAATCAAAGCAAAAAACACCTGCATCATTTCCAGTACGTCGTATGGATTATGAGTTTCAGGATATGCCCAAGTATTGGTGTAATGACGAACCAACCTTTACTCATTACTTCACAGGTCTATCAACACTTTTTCCAGAAGGTGAATCGTACTTTGTCCGTTCAGTGCGAGCCTTACGTAAAAAAATTAAAAATAATCCACAATTAGACCGTGATATTGGAGCCTTTATTGGACAAGAAGCCATGCACTCTAAAGAACATCATGCTTTTCATGTCAGTGCACAACAATATGGTTTAGATCCGGAATCTTTAGAAAAAGTCACAGGGATCATATTAAAAGCAATTGAACGTACTTTTCCTAAAAAGTGGAATCTCTTGGTGACTGTGGGTCTGGAACATTACACCGCCGTGTTGGTGGTGGAGATGATGAAAGATGTCAATGAATTGATGACGGATGAAAGCATTCGTAATTTATGGTTATGGCACAGTGTTGAAGAAACCGAACATAAGGCTGTGGCTTATGACATGTATGAATACTTATATGGAAAGGGCTTAGCTGCTTATATTCCTCGCGTTGCGATTTTCACGTTTAGTCTGGTTTTGATTACTGCATTGTCGAGTGTTTATCAAGTTGTGCTGTTAAAACGCGATCGCCAATTATTAAATCTAAAATCATGGCGCAAATTTGCTCAGCATGGTGTGGAAAAATATAAAGTTTTTATTCCTAAATTTATAGATTACTACCGTTTTAATTTCCATCCCAATGATACGGATGAGTCTGAAATCGTGGCAAAAACCAAAGTAAAAATAGGTCTATCTGAAACGCCTCATCATTTACCATCATAACTCTGAGGAAAGAATTATGCGATCTGAAGCATCAAAAGCAAGTTGGGCAATGATTCCTCGACAGGTTAAATTTGAATGGGAGCACTCGCCTTTACACTGGATACCACAAGACCCATTGGCAAGTCATGGTGTCAATCATTTTAGTTTTACCTTGGTTCGAGGAGAGTATTTTTTCTGTCGAATGTTCAATAAAGCTTTACCTTTTATTCATGATGAAAAACTTAAGCAAGATGCCAAAATTTTCATTCGACAAGAAGCCATTCATTCACAAGCGCACAAGGATTCAATCGAAGAATATTTGCTACGTTATGGGGTGGATGTGGAGAACCAATATAAACGAGTTGTTGGCTTATTTGATCGGTTACTCGCGGACAAACCTTTGGGTTTTAACTTACCTAAAGTCTGGCAGCGACCTTGGTTAAATGCGCGAGTTGGGTTAGTGGCCGCGGCTGAACATTTTACTGCAGCAATTGGTCAATATGTATTAACCCGTTCTGATTGGCAGGCACGTGGTGGAGATCCTGTGGTAAGTGACTTGTTTACTTGGCATAGTGCTGAGGAAGTTGAGCATCGTACGGTTGCTTATGATGTTTATCAGCATATTTCAGGGAGTTATTTATTACGTGTTGCGGTGATGGCTGTGACCGCTCCTATTTTTACCTATCTCATGGCGGCTGGTACTGTACAACTGGCTCAAGATGATCCTGCTATTCCACAAAACCAAAAAAGCTTATGGCAACCCGCTTTTTGGAAAGCTTGGCATCGTTCTGATTTAAATGGCTATATACCAGGACCAATGTGGTTTTTTAAGACCAGTTTACGGTTTTTTAAGCCCAACTATCATCCCTATTACGAAGCTTCAACTGAACTTGCTCAAGCCTACTTGGCACAGTCAGCAGGGGTACTTGCATATCAGCAAAAAACTGAAACTGTTCCGCGGGTGGTTTCATGAAGCATTTTGATAAGACCAAGCTATATGTTCATTCAGGAAATATCTGTTTGGCTGCTTACCATTGGGGCAGCTTAGATGTTGATCAAGATACTATTGTATTGATACATGGTTATCCAGATTCTGCTGAAGTCTGGCACGCGGTGGCACAATATTTAGCCCCTCATTTTAATGTGGTTGCTTATGATGTACGTGGTACAGGATTATCTGATATTCCAAAAACAACAGCAGATTATGCTTTTGAACATTTGATCGAAGATTTATCCCAAGTGATTAAAGCAGTGAGCCCACATCAATCGGTCCATTTGGTTGGACATGATTGGGGCGCTTTACAAGGTTGGGAAGCGGTATTGGCTGACCGATTAAAGTCTCAAATTGCGTCTTATACTGCATTGGCGCCAAGTACAGATCATGTAGGGTGGTGGTTTCATCGCCAGTTGGCCCAAGGTAACTTACAAGGCTATTTCAACGTGATTAAGCGAGTGTCAGCATCAAGTTATATGGCAATGTTACAAATCCCTGTACTTCCTGAACTGACTTGGCGTTTAGGTCTTGGCAAAGTATGGCCAAAACTGGTGGGGTATTTAGAAAAAACCTCAGTTGAAAAGAGCCCGACCCAACTTCGCAATGCCATCAGTGGTTTAGGTCTATATCGTCAAAATTTAACCAAAGCATTATTCAAGCCGACAGGTCGAACCACAACCATTCCTGTGCAAATGTTATTGATGAATCAAGATCCATTTGTACCGCTTGCTTTAAGCCGTGGGATGGAAGAGTGGGGGGATGATATTCGCTATAGCGAAGTTTCGGCAGGGCATTGGGGGATTTTAAGTCAACCACAGGCAGTGGCGGATAAGATTCAGCAATTTGTGCAACTGTTTTTAGTCAATAAAGCCATAGCTATCGTTTAAGAGACGGATCAAATAGCCCAATCAACGATGATGGCGCTGTTTGATCCAATAGATGTTGTCATCGAAGCATGGTGTTAAATGACAGCTTTAAATTTATTTTCTGCCCAAACGATGTCCTGATTTAAAACCATTTTCATGCGCAAAAAATACAATAGATAACCCCAATAATGATAATGCGATGATACAAACAAAAAATGAGTCTATTCCTACATTTTGCAGTAGGATGCCACCTAAAATACCGCCCCCTGCAACAGCAAGATTAAACACCGTCACCAGCATTGATTGGGCAATATCCACATTTTCATCTGCGACATCTGCCAGCGCAGTTTGTAGTAGAGTTGGTGCACCGCCAAAAGTCATTCCCCAAAGTACGATACCTAGCATCACAAGCCAGATGTGATGACCGCTCAAGCCCATGAAAAGAGCAGCGATGGCAAAGCCTGTTAAACTGATTAGGGTTAATTTGCGTAATGATCTATCGATCCAAATCCCTGTAATCCAAATGCCGAATATTGAAGAAAGACCAAAAATAAGAAGAATAAGATCAATATGCTCACTCAGCTGTACAGCAGACAAATAAGGCGAAATAAAGGTATAAAGTATGTTATGTGCCAAAATCCAAACAAAAATAACCGCCAAAATTGCGCCTATACCGGGGTGTATCAAGACCTTGAGAATGGATTGTTGTTTGCTCGCGGGTTGTCCAGCCAAATGAGGGAGGCTTATTTTTATCCAGATGATCAGGATTAAAGCAAGTCCTGAAATCACCCAGAAAACCCCACGCCAGCCAAACAGATTGCCCAATCCAATAGCTAAAGGCACACCCATACATAATGCAATGGGTTGACCGACCCCAACGATCGCCATCGCTCTGCCTTGTAGATGGGCAGGAACTAGACTTCGAGCATAACCCGCCAAGATACCCCAGATAATTCCAGCTGACATTCCCGCAATAAATCGTGAAATCAGGATGACAATATAGCTGGAAGATAGCGCTGTTAGACTATTGAAGACAAACAAGCCTGTGATTGCCAATAACAATAAAGGTTTTCTTGACCAACTCCGTGTTGCAGCAACCACAGGGATCGCCGCAATGACCGATCCTAGGGCATAAACTGAAATCATTTGCCCTGCTAAAGCTTCAGACACCTCTAAGTCATGACTGATCAATGCCAATAAGCCCGCAGGTATGATTTCCGTCATAATGGTAATAAAACCTGCAACCGTAAATGCCAATAATTTCCATATCGGTAAGCTGGGCGCAGATCGGTTCTGCTCTGATCTGTTGTTGAACTGATTCATGCGCTATACCTCTGTGTATGATTGACAGAAAGTTCATCTCGTTTAAGGAATATAGGCATCACAAAATTTTGAAGATCAATATTCATTGTAGACTCCATGTTGTCATTTATATTGGAATGATCGTTCCATTTTTAGGTAAATAAAACCCTCAGCATTGCAAATTAGTCAGTCTGCTAAGGGGGAAACTAAAAATTAATACAAGGTATTCAGTGCGACTTCAGCAACATTCTCTAGATATTGCTGACGATTTTCTGCGCTACAGCCTTTGCTTAAAACGCGAATGCCTTGAATGGTATTCACGAAAAAAAGTGCTAAGGCTTGCGAAGAACTATGTAGGGTGATTTCACCAGATTGCTTTCCTCTGATCATGAGCTGTTCCAGTGCGTGCTGTAATCGTTCAAAGTTGTATGTGACAGATTCTGCAGTCTTTTGATCGTGTCCTGCTAACTCCAAACAGGCATTGGCCATCAGGCAACCCCGATGTTGCGGATCATTTAATTCATCTTCAATGATACGAGATAATAATTGTTGCATGATACTTTTGACTGATCCATCACTGGATAACAAATCAATATTTGATTTACTGATCAGGCGTTGATAGCGAGATAAGGCTTGTTGGTATAGCTGCTCTTTATTTTTAAAGGAACTATATAAACTGCTGCGTGAGAGTCCAGTTTCCTCAACCAAATCTTGAATTGATGTCGCTGCAAATCCTTTACGCCAGAAAACTTGCATAACTGCATTTTCAACTTCTTCAGGATCAAACTCTTTAGTACGCATAATGTTAATTTATACTGGAACAATCGTTCCTAATACTTTATACAAACAATCAATGGCTGTCTAATGATAATTCAACAGTATGGGGAGATTTGAGTTTGCTTTATTGAATTAAGCCAAGATATAAGTCAACCTGTCAAAAAAGCTCAGACACAAGAATATAATTTCTTTTAATGAATATTTTTAATTAAATCAATTGCATGAGAAAATAAATTATTTAATTATAAAAAGCTTGCAATGCCACACCTTACCTTCAAAGTTTAAATAGCTTTGCGTAGGCGATGCCTCACTTTTCGTAGGGATTGCCAAACCTTGCGCTGCAAACAAAGCAGTGCTTTGTTTTTGCTCATGTTGGGCGAGAGGTACGTCCTGTACCCCCGCCCAACGGCGACATCCATGTCGCCTCACGGTAGAATCACCATCTATAATTCAAAAGTAAAAAAAAATGAATTGATAACCAACAGTTTCTAAAAGCACATACAAAAACATAAGTTCATTTCTGATCAATGACTTGATAGAAATCACTTGTATGAATAATTAGGGGGGTGACTATAGACATTAAAAAACCACGCTCATGAAGGGCATGGTTTTTGGTTGATCTATAACAGGTTACTAAATATCTAAACTTTAGCTTAAAACTTTTTAGTGAGTGAAAAAGTGAGGGTGGAATCAATTGGATTTGAAACTTTGGCATTGGGATTGCCATTGCTGTATTTTTGATAATATCCGTCTTTGTCCCATGCTTTGCTATAACTTAAACTGGAAGATAAGCCATAAGGCAGTGCTTTGTTAATGGCAACACTGGCATCTTGAAAGCTTGCGGCAGAAAAGTTTTTTATACGTTGATTGCCATAATGCATATTCAGCGACCAACCTTGAGCGATGGGTTGTAACCAATTCACATCTAAATAGCCTGAACCACGAGAGTGCTTATTGGAACCAATTGCTAAAGTGTCAGAATTATTGCCAAAATAATCTTGAGTATAGGTAATTGCATATTTAACACTCAGCGGACCATAGCTGATTTCTGGAATAATTTCACCATAATCAAAACGGGTATGACCTGTTTCAGCAGTGGTTTTTGCCCCAGGATAGTAGTAATAAGCGACTTTAGTCCCCAGATTTAACTGACCGAAACTACGGCTATAACCAGTATAGACATCCCATTCAACATTGGCATCACGGATGAAGTCATCACTCACAGTAGAAGCCCAAGTTCCTACATAAAAACCATTGGGATGAGCATAATCAAATCCGCCTTGTACAGCAGGGTTGCCCCAGGTCTGTTGAAAACCACGTGAGATATATTGGCTGGCTACTGTCAAATTTGCACTATACGGAGACGGCGTTTCTACACCAGATTCATTGGCATGTAGGGTTTGAAAAAATAAACTCAAAGGGATGGTCAATAATAATTTTTTTCTCATGTTATTCGTCCTTGAAAGATGCGACACACTCAGTCAAAACTGAGGTGTCGCTAAAATATGAATACTTTTACACGATCGGACGTAAAGGCGCTTTGCGCACAGGTGCTGTGCCAGCTTTGTAATAACCCGCTTCAGAACGTGGCAATTTTTTGCCACGAATTTGATCTGCGATTTTTTCAGCGATCATAATCGTTGTGGCATTTAAATTTCCAGTAATGATCAGCGGCATAATCGAAGCATCAACAACGCGCAAGCCTTGTAGACCGTGTACACGACCTTGACCGTCAACCACTGCCATTTCGTCTTCACCCATCTTGCAACTACATGAAGGATGGTAAGCAGTTTCAGCATGGTTGCGCACGAAATCATCCAGTTCAGCATCAGTTTGCACCTGTTTTCCAGGACTGATTTCATCGCCACGATATGCATCTAATGCAGGCTGTTGCATGATTTCACGGGTGATACGAATGGCGTCACGGAACTCACGCCAGTCTTGCTCGGTTGACATGTAGTTGAACAGAATACTTGGATGTTCAAATGGATCTTTAGATTTCAGCTTAATTCGACCACGAGCTGGTGAGCGCATAGAACCGACATGGGCTTGGAAGCCATGTTCTTTCACTGCATTACTGCCGTTATAGTTAATCGCAACAGGTAAGAAGTGATATTGAATATTTGGCCAGTCAAATTCATCTGAGCTGCGGATAAAACCACCTGCTTCAAACTGATTACTTGCGCCAATACCAGTCCCATTAAATAACCATTCAGCGCCAATCGCAGGCTGGTTAAACCATTTTAATGCGGGGTAGAGTGAAACAGGTTGCTTACATTTGTATTGTAAGTACATTTCCAAATGGTCTTGTAAGTTTTCACCGACACCCGGTAAATCATGTACAACATCAATGTCCATTGATTTAAGGAAGCTGCTTTCACCAACACCCGAACGTTGTAAAATTTGTGGTGATGCGATAGCACCCGCACAAAGCAAGACCTCACGGTTTGCACGTGCTTGTGTGAGATTGGTTTTATCCGAACCAATGATATATTCCACACCAATCGCTTGCTTTTGATTAAATAAAATTTTATTGGTGGTGGCATGGGTCACGATCGTTAAATTAGGACGACCTTTTGCCATGTCTAAATAACCACGTGCGGTACTAGAGCGACGGCCTTTTGGTGTCACGGTACGATCCATTGGACCGAAACCTTCTTGTTGATAACCATTTAAGTCATCTGTACGTGGATAGCCTGCTTGTACACCTGCTTCAACCATGGCATGGAACAAGACATTATTGCCATTTTTAGGGGTTGCCACAGATACAGGGCCATTGGCGCCATGGTAGTCATTGCCACCAATATCACGGGTTTCAGCTTTTTTATAATATGGTAAGCAGTCTGCATAGCTCCAGTCTTCTAGCCCTTTGAGCGTCGACCAGTTATCTAAGTCCATTGCATTACCACGGATATAACACATCCCGTTAATCAATGAGGAACCACCTAAACCTTTACCACGGCCGCATTCCATACGGCGATTATTCATATGTGGTTCAGGATCAGTGAGATATGCCCAGTTGTAACGGCGTCCTTGTAGTGGGTAGGCCAACGCTGCTGGCATTTGAGTACGGAAATCTAAACGGTAGTCTGGGCCACCTGCTTCCAAGAGTAAAACAGTAACGTCTTTGTCTTCAGTTAAACGTGTTGCGAGCACATTTCCGGCAGATCCTGCGCCGATGATAATGTAGTCATATGCTTGAGTAGTCATAATTATCCTTTTTGTATTTTTTAAAAGTGCCAATGCAATCAGGTGATGACATGGCACATAGAATTGATATACGGAGAAAGCCTGAGTGCATTAAAAAATGCTTTGATACTCACCTAACTCAACTTGAACTGATTTGATACGGGTGTAATGCCCAAGTGTGGTTAAACCATTTTCACGGCCGACACCTGATTGCTTATAGCCACCCACTGGCATTTCAGCAGGGGATTCGCCCCATGTGTTGATCCAGCAAATACCTGCTTCGATTTGATGAATAATGCGATGTGCTTTGGTAATGTCTTGTGTCACAACACCTGCTGCTAAACCAAAAGTGGTGTCATTGGCACGACGAATGACTTCTTCTTCAGTTTCATAACTGAGAATGCTCATGACAGGGCCAAAGATTTCTTCTTGAACAATGCGCATATAATCTTGGCAGTCACTGAAAACTGTCGGTAACACATAAGCACCTTGCGCCAATTCAGCTTCTGTCGCACGGCCACCGCCAATGAGCAGTTTGGCACCTTGTTGTTTGCCTGACTCAATGAAAGACAAGACTTTTTCCATATGCGGGAAGCTGGTGAGTGGACCAAAGTTGGTTTGCTCAGCCATTGGATCGCCGATACGGATCCGTTTTACCCGTTCTACAATAGCGGCTTCAAAATCTGCTAACAGTGCTTTTGGAACAAAGACACGTGTACCATTGGTACAGACTTGACCTGAACTAAAGAAGTTTGCCATCACCGCAATGTCTGCTGCACGATTGAGGTCAGCATCATCACAAATAATTAAAGGGGATTTACCGCCGAGTTCCATGGTCACTTCTTTGAGTGTAGAACCTGCGGCACTTGCCATAACTTTCTTGCCTGTTTCAACACCACCAGTGAAAGAAATTTTTTCAATAATTGGATGTTCAGTTAACCATTGTCCAATCTCACGGCCTGCACCTTGTACCACGTTAAATACGCCATCTGGTAGTCCAGCTTCAGTATAGATTTCAGCAAGTTTGAATACGCTCAGCGGTGTGGTTTCACTTGGTTTAAAGATCATGGCATTCCCAGCAGCTAGCGCAGGGGCAGATTTCCATAATGCGATTTGAATTGGATAGTTCCAAGCACCGATTCCCGCGACAACACCAAGCGGTTCACGACGGGTATAGAAAAAGCTTGATTCACGAAGCGGAACTTGCTCTCCCTGAATTGCAGTCGCGAGACCTGCATAATATTCGAGTACATCAGCACCGGTGACAATATCAACGGTCGATGTTTCGCTATAGGCTTTACCTGTATCGAGGGTTTCTAAGCGAGCGAGTTCATCATTACGCTCACGTAAAATGTCGACAGCGCGACGTAAAATACGAGAACGCTCCATCGCTGTCATTGCGGCCCAAATTTTTTGACCTTGTTGTGCGCTTTGAACAGCCGCTTCTATGTCTTGTTGTGATGCTTGTTGAAGGGTTGCGATCACTTCACCGTTGGCAGGGTTAATACTGGTAAAGGTCTTACCACTGGTCGCTGCTACATAGCGACCATGGATGTACAATTGATGAACTTGTGAATCACTCATTCTGTCTCTCCTGCAAAGGTTTTTTCGCAAATTGCAATTGCGTTTTTACATAATCGTAAGCAATGGAACGCGCTAGCTGGCTGTCAAATTCATCATGACTGCTTAAACTGCCACGTAACCATAATCCGTCAATCAATGCCGCTAAACCACGAGCGGCAATGCTTGCCTGTTCTTTATCCAATAACTTGAGAAAGTGAAACTTCAAGTTTGAATACAGGCGTTGATCATTAATTTGTTGCAAGCGCCCAAGTTCGGGTAGGTGCATGCTTGCAGACCAAAAGTCTAACCAGATGCGCATGGCTTGTTTATTGACCTGACTAATATCAAAGTTAGAGTCAATAATCGCTTTAAGTTGGCTTTCTGGATGCTCGTCTGCTTCAGTTTTATTTTGGTCGGTTTTGCGACGTAAAACATTCAGCATTTCTTGCATGCAGGTATTTATTAATCCCTGTTTATCACCAAAATAGTGACTCACAATACCTGTGGATAGCTCGGCTTTCTTTGCGATTTGTGCAATGGTCATATTGGATAAGCCCACTTCATAAATCACATCAAATGCGGCGTTAATAATTTCTTCACGTCGCACATGCTCTGGTTTGACTCTACGTTTTGTCATGTATATCCACTTAAAGTGCTGAAAAGGCACTTTTTATTTAACATTACTCAATGTAGAACATCTTAGCATTTTTTTATAATACTTTTTATTGATTGAACGTTCAATCAATAAAAAGTATAATCTGCAAAAATCAATAATTTTTTGATGAGTAATAAGAAATGTAAGTGTATACATCAACATTCTGATCCATCAGGATGTTCAGTAAAAATAGTACATATCCTATTATTTTTTAAGAAAATACACCGATTGCAAGGAGCAATAGCATGGTGTCAAATAGCCATAAAGGATATTCATCCGAACGGATTCGATTAAATTTATTTGTGTTTGGAAGTTCTGCAATCAGTATCGGTATTTTTGGCCTATTGTTTGTTTTATTTCCAGAAAGAAGTCAGTTTTGGCTAACCTATGTGCAAGAGCAGGCCAATCAACTCTTTGGTTGGTATTACATGCTGGTGATTGTGGCATGTCTGGGTTTTGTCGGATGGTTGGCTTTTTCACGTGCTGGACAACTTCCACTTGGAAAAGATGGTGATAAACCTGAGTTTGGTTACTTGGCTTGGGTGTCTATGCTGTTTTCAGCAGGTATCGGTATTGCCTTACTGTATTATGGTGTTGCTGAACCTGTCGATCATTTCTTAAGACCACCTGAAGGCGAGGGCGGCACAATCCAAGCTGCCAGAGATGCCATGATGTATAGCTTTTTACATTGGGGTATACATGGCTGGGTGCTCTATGCCTTATTGGGTGTCACCTTGGGCTATTTTGCCTTTCGCTTAGATTTACCTCTGGCTTTACGTTCTGCGCTTTATCCAATTTTTGGCGATCGGATCTATGGTTTGATCGGCGACTTTGTGGATGGCTTTGGGATTTTAGCCACGGTGATTTCTTTGGTCACAAATCTAGGCATTGGTGCACTGGTGTTGGTTTCGGGCATTAGTTATTTAGTCCCAGCCATTCCCGACAACAATGTTACCCTGATTGCAGTGGTATTGGTGATGATGTCTGTTGCGACAATCACCACGGTGGTGGGGATTGAAAAAGGACTGGCTTGGCTTTCACGGATTAACTTACGTTTACTCTATGCGTTATTGTTATTTGTGTTCTTAACAGGGCCAACCAATCATTTACTGAATGGTTTGGTACAGAATGTGGGTGACTATCTCAACCATTTTGTTGCGAAAAGCTTTGATGTGTATTTATACAATCCACAAGCAAAAGGCTGGCTCGGTTCTTGGACGGTGTTTTATTGGGCTTGGTGGATTGCTTGGGCACCTTTCGTTGGGATGTTTATTGCGCGTATTTCAAAAGGGCGCACCATTCGTGAAGTGGTCTTGGGTGTGTGTCTGATCCCTTTAGGCTTTACTTTGGCTTGGATTTCCATTTTCGGAAATACTGCAATTGATTTAATTTTGACTCAAAAACAAAAAGTTTTGGGCGATATGGTTCTTACCGATCCAGCTTTGTCTTTGTTTAAGTTGCTCGAATATTTACCTTTTAATCCTTATGTGGCTGGGATTGTTGTGGTGATTTGTTTTGTACTGTTCTTGACCCCAGTGGGTTCTGGTACGCTGATGATTGCAAATCTGTCTACAAAAGGCGGAAGCAATGAAAGTGATTCACCGATTTGGTTGCGAATTTTCTGGTCTGTGGTGATTACGATTGTCAGTATTGGGTTACTGTTAGCAGGTAGTTTTCATTCGATGCAAAGTGCCGTGGTGCTATGTGGTTTACCATTCTCGGTGATTATTTTGCTGTATATGTTTGGTTTAACCAAAGCAATTAATCAGGACTTAGCCAGCCCGCAACCACCACAAGCCATCAACAAAACGACTGATTCTTCTGAACCCGTCAAATAATAAGATCCACAGATCAACATGAGGATTTAATACGCAATTAGGTTGATGCTAGCGCAGGATGAGATGAGATCAGTGATTTTGGCGCAATAGCAAAAGTTGATTGCGCATGTTAAATAGAAGAAATTCCTCTAGGCAGTATGGAGTTTGCTTATTGCCTAGAGGAAGTCAGTTAAACCGGATTAAAACTTATATTTAAGTCCTAAATTATAGTTACGGCCTTCGCCCCATGTATACGTGCTATACCAGCTAAAAATCGTATAATATTTTTCATCTAAAAGATTGTTTACATTAAAAGAAACAGATAGTTGATCATTGACTTCATAGTTTGCCATTGCATCAAATAGCCAATAATCAGACACCACATGTTTAACAGGATCTTTATACAGTGGATTGGTGACATCGCCCCAAGTCTTATCTTGCCAACGTGCACCACCACCAATAGTTAAACCATCCACCCATTGATTGAGCTTATAACTGGTATAAAGGCTAAATTCATTTTCAGGGGTCAAAGTGCTCTGTTTTATCCCATCTTGTTTAGAGATTTTATGATTAAAGCCAGCATGTAAATTCCAACCTGGGCGAATTTCACCGGTAACTTCGAGTTCAGCCCCTTTGGTTTTGACACCTTGTAGCGCTTCAGACGCGACACCACCAGATGGTGTAAGGACGTTTGGAATCTCTTTTGCAAAATTGTCTTGTTTGAGTTGGTAATATGCCAAGCTTGCATTTAAGCGACCATCAAAAAATTCACCTTTGATTCCAGCTTCGTAGTTTTCTCCCTCAAGTGGATCAAGTGTTTTACCGTTTGGATTTTGTGCAGATTGAGGTTTAAATATGGTGCTGTAGCTTGCATAAACTGAGTATTGGTCATTTAAATCATAAACCGCACCGACATAAGGTATAAAGATACCTGACTCTTTCGTCTCTTCTGACTTATAGTTTGCAATACGTCCACCCAAAATGACTTTTAAATCATCATGTAAATTCAAACGGGAAGTGAGATAAAATCCATTCTGCTTGGTGGTTTCATTGTTTGACCAATGATTACCTCTTTGCCAATCAGGCTCTGCAACATTCCCGTTCCATTGATAATATTGATCTACACTGGTTTTATAATCAGTTGGTGTACCATAACCATTATTTTTCCAAGTGCTTTCAGAAATGCTTGCACCGACAACCAGCTCGTGTTCACGGCCAAAAAGTTGAAATGGACCTGTTGCATAGATGTCTGCAGCATCACTTTTGGTTTCGCCTTTATAGTTTCCAGCCCACATTGAAACACCAGTGCCAGTCGATGGATTTGGATGACCACCAGCCGCTGCGCCTAATTGTGCATCATAGCCATTGATTTGATGATTTAACTGGATTTTTGCGACCCAATCATTATCAAACTTATGCTCTAAGGTTGAGAAAATGGTTCGGGTATATTGCTCCCAATTACTCCAATTTGCACCATTGTTAAAGCCACGCGGCATTTTATTGAATTGGCCTGCCGAATTATAAATCGGGATACCGCCCCACGTTGATCCCTTAGGTTTATTGTCTTGATAATCTGCGCCTACAGTCAGTAGGGTATTGTCGGTTAAATCTGCTTCTAATATGCCGTAGAACACAGGGGTTTTGCGTTCATAGCGATCTAATTGAGATTCTTTGTCTTGATATGCAGCAACTCCACGCGCACGAATACTGCCCGTTTCGTTAAGTGGACCACTTAAATCAATTTGGCCGCGGTAGTTATTCCATGTGCCTAGACCAAGAGAAACATTTCCTTGGAAATCTTTGGTTGGTTTTTTACGAATGAGATTAATGGTTGCACCAGGATCACCCACCCCAGTTAAAAGCCCCGTTGCTCCTTTTAAAACTTCGATACGATCATAAATCGCCATATCACTCAGGGTATTTCCTGCTGAGTAGGCCGAATCACGATTCATCGGGATCCCATCGTACTGGAAGTTTTGTATTGCAAAACCACGGGAGTAATATTCTGTCCGTTCACTGTCATAGGTCACCACACTAACACCCGGGGTATGCCGCATAACATCATCGATAGAGTTGAGATTAAAATCATCCATTTCTTGGCGAGTAATCACACTAATCGTTTGTGGGGTTTCTTTGGGTTTTAAAACCAAACGCGTTGCTGTGGCAATTGAACCCGGAGTATAGACACCACTGTTTTCTGTAATTTCACCCAATTGGTTTGCTGTAAACTTGAGTGTTGGCAATGCGAGAGGTTCTGCATTATTTTGAGTCGTCTCTTCAGTAGCATGCAAAAGGGTAGTAGCAGCTACAGAAGTGAGACCTAACATGATCATTTGAATCATTTTTGACAGGTATTTTTTGTCTGTCATTTGCATTCTTGTTGATGACATCGAAAGCGGCCTTATAAGATGTGAGGAGTACGCTTATAATGTCGTTTGAGATTTAAAAAAGGATCAAACAAATTTATCCCTGTCATTTTGAGATAACATTGGCTCATCTGTTAAGGCGGGTAGATTGGTTTTAAGTTTTGCACTTGGCTAGAGAAAAACAACCTTGGTAATCTTATTTTCAGCAATTATATCACCATGTTTTCGCGGTAGTTATAATTAGTCATCATGAAAAAATGTTGTAGTGGATTCGCTTTGGATCTTTAAGCAGACCATGATGTATAGCTATGCAACACAGCCTGAGCAATGAATAATAAAAAAGACTCGGATCGCGAGATCCGAGGGCTGCTGTCAATTGTGTTCAATCATCATTGAGTTAGGCCATAATAAAGCCAGAGCATCAACCTCAAGGATTGATTTCCATTCCAAATACTCCCCCGAAATAACCGTCTTAAGAACAGTGAGATGGGGGTATTTAAATCGGGTAATGGCTTGATTTAAACAGGCATATCTAGATCATCAAATGTTTCTAGCGTTTTACCTTGTTCTAGATGTTTTTGATAATATGCGACTCGGCTCAAATCTAATGTTGAGCTGGACATGCCGACATTCCAATAGCCCGCCACACGAATATCATCTTTACTCAAATGACTGTGTTGGGTAAACAGCTTACGTATCGCTCTTGCTTCATTACGTTCACAGGCTGCCCAAACGCTTATATCTTCACGATCTTTAAACTGCTCGGCAACTTTAAGTAGCATGCCCAATTTACCCGCTTGCTGTGGTTTTTCCCGATGGAGTAAATGCATATTTACTCCATGATGTTTTGGCAAATCATCAATAATATTGGCTTCACAACTTTCAATATAAATCTCTCCCTGAATCCCCGGTTGCCAATGCTGTAAAATTGAATAGACGGCAGGAATGGCGGTTTCGTCAGCAAACATCACCACGCGTTTGGTTGGGGTAAAATTGGGGATGAAGTGCGGTCTTGGACCAGTAAGTTGAATTTTAGTGCCAATTTTTGCTGAATCTAGCCAAAGCATTGCTGGACTTGGGTCAGCATGTAGAACAAAGTCTATTTCAATTTGGCGGGTACTTGGATCAAAGCAACGCACGGTATATACACGTGATATGGGTAAGCCGTCTGCTTGTTGAAGTACTTCTAAACGAATGGCAAGGTTGGGTGTTGTCCATAAGTCTGGCTGTGTTGTATTGATTTCGCCCCGGATACGTACAATTGAAGGAAAAGGATGAGATATCGCCGTTATCGTCATCTCAATGACTTCCAGATTCCGCATATGATCATCTTGTTTCAGTATCGCTTTTGGGTCTGATACTGTTTTTTTGTCTGAAACCGTTTTTTGGTCTGGTACTATTTTTTGATCTAAAGTTGTTTTTTGATCTGATGTCGTTTGTTGTTGGCTATTCATTATTAAGTCTACCTATATTTATTAAGCAATAAACCACAATTGCCTTTCTTTCAGTGCTGAGCGGATCGAGAAGATCTGCATTGTGTTAAATGTAAAATATAATCATTATCATTTAAAGGGCATTTATGTTTAAATTACTTGTATTTTAATTTTAGCAATTGATTTATTGCGGAGAGAGGTAAGATTGTGAGGCGTTGTAGTATTGATCAGGCTAATGGTTGATTTTAATTACGTGAAAAATATATTAATTTTAATCTTGTAATTTTCTATATAGTCAAATCACCTAATTATTTCATACAAGTGATTTGCATCAAGTCATTGAGCATAAATGAAGCTTAAGTTTTTGTATGAACTTTTAAAAATTGTTGGTTATCAATTCATTTTTATACTTTTGAATCATAGCTGGTGATCCTACCGTGAGGCGACATGGATGTCGCCGTTGGGCGGGGGTACAGGACGTACCCCTCGCCCAATAGAAGATTTTTGTCACTTTTCATCTCTGAAAAGTGAGGCATCGCCTACGCAAAGGGATTTAAACTTTGAATGTAAGATGTGGCAGTGTAAGCTTTTATATAATTAAACAATATCATTTCATCATATGTTTGATTTAATTAAAAATATTAATTAAGAGAAATTATATTATTGTGTCTGATTTTTTTTGACAGGTTGACTATATTTGCCGTGCATTTTCTGTCGTTGGCCTTAAAAATTAATCTTAGATCGA
The DNA here is from genome assembly GCF_009668065.1 of Acinetobacter sp. RIT698. NCBI lineage: Bacteria > Pseudomonadati > Pseudomonadota > Gammaproteobacteria > Moraxellales > Moraxellaceae > Acinetobacter > Acinetobacter sp. RIT698. The sequence goes on along the minus strand of NZ_WJYH01000031.1, from coordinate 2,870 downwards.
TTCATTTATCATTTTTTATACAAAGCAATTTTAAGCAAAACAACTTCAAGCAAAAACATAGCTCGCTTGAGGAGATGTATTCTACTTTACTCAACTTTATAGCCTTAAACATCGGAGCAAAACGGCACTGTACTACAAGTTATGCAATAAAATATCTAAGTTCATTGAGCCTAAAGTAATTTTAAAAAATACGCGCGATGCTGACTTTGTTCAGGCAATAACTCCAGTACCCGTTGTATTGCATCATTACGTTCAGGAAGACGACTAATAATTTTTAAAAGTGGGTCAATATCCTGAATTTGATAAATCAGATGACTTAAACGCGCATCGAAACAATCACGCCATGTGGTCAAGAAAGGGCTTTCTGATTTGGCCAAAAAACTTCCTTTGTAGAGGGAAAATGTACTGGCGAGAAAACCTGCATTGAGGGATTGTTCAGCTCTGGTAAAGTCGGTTTGAATCTCACAAACTAACTTATAAGGGCGCGATAAAATACAGTTAGGGAGCAAGGTGCGTAATTGTGACATTTCTGCTTTTAAGGTTTTTTCACTAATGTCCCGATCACCGTATAACGCATAGTGCAGTTCATCTAGGTTAATACCCTCTGGGTGTAACACAAGAATGCATAGAATTTCAATTTGTCGATGGGTCAAAGTTAAAAGCTGTTGGTTAAATTGAACTTTAGGTGTACCAAAAACTTTAAGGTAAAGCATGTTTTTTTGTTCAAATTGAATCGCACGTTGAACCAACTCTGCGCAGCGCTCTACAGCCAATACACCCAGTGAAGTATGCTTCTTGTACTTGGTCGATAAATTAATCACACCATGAAATTGTCCAGATACAGGGTCAACAATCGGCGCGGCATAACAAACCCAATCCTGTACACTGTTCATCTGATTTTCATGTGAATAAACACAGCTAGAGAGATGATTATTTAAAGCCAAACCAATCGCATTTGTACCGACAGCCTGTGTTGACCAATGTCCACCTTCGACAAAATGCACTTGCTCAGCAGAGGAGAGCATAGCACGGCTGCTCCATGTCCAAAGTAATGTGCCATGATGATCTGTGATTCCAATTGCCATTTCAGAATCATCTGCAATTTTTAGTAAATCCGCATAATTATGTTGAAGAGAACGACGAAACAGTGACGGTTCTAGTTCGGTAGGTAAAGCGAGAAGTGGCGCAGCAGTGACGGATTCGATATTGACAAAATGTGTGGTCTGTAAACGAAGCGCTTGTGGCTGTAATTGATTCAATAGCTTCATATCATATTCCTTTATGATGAATGGTTATGCCATTAATACCTTGTATTCTTTGTCGTTGTGTCTGGTGATTTTAGTTGATGATCACACCAGATTTTAAGCTATATTCAAACAAATAGTGTTCCGAAAATAATCATCTTTATTAGGGTCTGTTGACATTTCATAAATGGCTTGCATTGTAGGTTAAAATTGAGCAGGCAAGGCAGGAAACGAAGAGAATAGCGAGACTATTTTCAAGTTTCATAACGAAGGCTGAGATAATTTTAGCCACAACCCTTCGGGACTAGCGTGTTTTTTGCCGCTACGTCGTTACGAACTACTCATTTAGAATGACTAAATTTCGTATTTCTCGCCTAGTATCGCCTAAAAAACACACCTAGTCGCAAACATAGACGAATTGTTAACAGACCCTCATTTATTTCACTTTAGAAGTTAATGTTTCGCTTTGAAATGAGTTTTCTGCTCACAAATGTTAAATAAAGTTACCAATAAAAAGACAGTGTGATCTTTTTAGTACTCATTTTTTAGTACTCATTGTTTAATGTTTAGGCGTCCATATTCACTTTAACACTTAATCATCCTAAATTTCTGTGACAATGTTTTCACGTGTAAACGGCTTGGGTACAGGCTCGCCCTTGTATTGACGATCAGCAAAATAGCTGGAACGAACCATTGGCGCACTCCATATATTTTTAAACCCTAATAACTCACCATGTGCTTGATAATGTTCAAACTCTTTCAATGAAACAAAACGATGTATTGGGGCATGAGATTTAGACGGCTGTAAGTATTGACCAATGGTGACATAGTCCACCTGATAGTCACTGAGGTCATTCAGCAACACAATAACTTCTGCTTCGACTTCACCCAATCCCACCATCAAGCCACATTTCGTTGCGATGTCTGGACGTAAATGCTTAAACCGTTTTAACAGTTCCAAGGAATGTTGATAATCTGAACCTGGACGCATTGCACGGTACAAACGAGGGACCGTTTCAATATTATGATTAAATACATCTGGCGGGGTTTCGCTCAGAATGTTGAGGGCAACTTCTAATCTGCCCCGAAAATCAGGGACTAAAATCTCAATTAGCGTATCTGGGCTACTTTTACGGATTTCTCGAATACATGCAGCAAAGTGTTGTGCTCCACCGTCAATAAGATCATCACGGTCTACTGAGGTAATCACCACATAGTTTAAATTTAGATTTTTAACGGTTTCTGCTAAATGTTTCGGTTCATCAGCATCTAAAATATTTGGACGTCCATGGGCCACATCACAAAATGGGCATCGACGGGTACAAATATCTCCCATAATCATAAAGGTCGCTGTTCCACCACCAAAGCATTGTGGCAAATTGGGGCACGCGGCTTCTTCACATACGGTATGTAGTTTTTGTTGACGTAATAAATTTTTAATACGTTGCACTTCTTCAGGCTGGCTGATCTTGGCGCGAATCCATTCAGGCTTTTGTGGGATCTGTTCTGTACTGATAATTTTTACTGGAATACGTGCCAATTTATCTGCACCACGTAGTTTTTGTCCCGTGGTGACTGAAACTTTTAAATCCATTTTAAATAGTCCATTAAATAAAATAATTTAAT